>JANLQZ010000398.1:0-4527 GCA_031368125.1 Betaproteobacteria bacterium | reverse complement strand
TTGAAGCCTGCGACATTCACCATCGCGCATCGAAGTACCCCAGGCCCTGTAAAGCTGAGCGCATTGCTCGCGGCCAGAAACTTGACGACCGCATCGCGGTAGAACGCAGTGACCGTCGACGATGGAATGATCTGATTCTGGGAAGCCAGCGCCGCTCCGGTCCGCAGAGCGACTATGGCGCCATTCCGGTAGACCTGGGTATACGCGACGGCCACGTCGCCCTCTTTCACCGCTGGATAGACAACCAGCCCGTCGATGTTCATCGTCCTGCTGACAGAATGCCAGTCGTTGAACATGAACCTGTTGTAGCTATTGTTCAGGGCAGCGATATCTACGGATACGCGGCCGGCCATGCCGGCGAGCGGAACAAATGCAACAACGCAAATGGGCCCGGCGTGGAAGGGCTTCCACGTCTGGCGGCGACCAATCGCGTCAAAGCGATCGTCAATGAACTTCCTTGCGCGCTCGGCCAACGTTGCAGTTCTATCAAACGCCGAGCGGATCTGGTCGAAGTTCATGTCGGTGGTATCCGTACCGTTGCGCTGTTTGCCGGCGCCATTGGCTCGTACAAAAACCCACATTCCCATCGAACAGTGACGATAACGGACAACGTAGAGGCGCAAGAGATGGTCATGCTCGCCTCACACCTGCTGCGAATTGTGGATAGTCGAGCAAGTCACGTATGCGTTGCCTCGTTGGTGCTGGTTGCACGAGGTGGATGAGGGCGTGGCTCGAATGGCTAGCCGCAGCAGGCGCAGATCTTGGTCGTCATCGGAGTGCTCCGTACAAGAAGGAGGTACGGGAACTGCCGTGGTTTGGTAACTTGCGTCGTGCTGCGGGCCGGCTACCATTTCGGGTTGCAGAACGTACCAAAGTTGATACAATTGGCCGTGACTAGAAAAGCAACCCCGACCTTAAGCGCACGGTTTTTCAGGACGGATGTGGGTGGCGAACCAGTTCGCGAATGGTTGAAGGACCTCCCCGTTGCTGAGCGTAAGACGATCGGCGAAGGCATCAAGACCGTTCAATTCGGGTGGCCCATGGGGATGCCATTGGTGGCTCACCTCGATAGTGGCATCTGGGAGGTCCGCACCCGGCTGAGCACGCGCATCGCTCGAGTGTTGTTTGTCCTTGATGGGGACACCATGGTCCTGCTGCATGGTTTCATCAAGAAGGAGCAGAAGACTCCAAAGCCGGAATTGGACCTGGCAAAGGATCGGCTCAAACTTTTGAAGAGGCGCAAATGAAAAAGCAAAACATTGGAAGCGACTTCGATGACTTCCTGGCGGAGGAGGGCATGCTCGAAGAGGCTACCGCCGTCGCGGTAAAGCGGGTGATCGCGTGGCAGATTGAGAAGGAAATGTCGGCTCAAAAGATTACCAAGACAGCGATGGCGAAGAAGATGCGAACCAGCCGCGCTTCACTCAACCGCTTGCTGGATGAAAACGATACGAGTCTGACCTTGGCAACGCTGGCTGGCGCTGCGGCGGCACTTGGCCGTCGCATCAAACTTGAATTGGCGCCAGCTTGAAGATCACCATGTGAAACGGACAATTCCCGCAAACAGGGGCAAACATCCGCAGCAGTACTCACCTGTTCTGAGAGCGAGTTTGAACCCGGGTCCGCAGTCCACCACCAATCACAAAATCCAACCGGTCATACGGTTGGATTTTTTTTGCCTGTCCCCGCGTGTTCATTGCGGTTCGCGCGGGTTCTTGCGGACTTCACCGCTGAGCTGTGGCCCGTCGTGGCGGGTTTCTGCTCTCCACTGGCCAATAGTCTCTACAACTTGCGCCGACCAGGAGTGGCATGTGAACGGTCGTCAGGAACCGCTGCTTTCTGGCTTTGAGAGCGCGGTTTTGATTCCCGGGTGTTCAGGACTGCGGTGATTTCTGTCCCTGTCCGCCCGATCGGGCGGACAGGGACAGAGGTGGCAATGGAAGTGACGTTCTGATGGTCGGCCGCCTGCGGTAGCGTGGGTGCTGGCGCCCGAGGCGGTGAAGTTGATGGGCGTATTGCGCGGGGCGCTGGATTTGCCGGCTGCGCTGTAATACGCCTACACCGAGGTAGGCGGGCACAGCGGCGGCCCTCACTGGCAAGTTCGATCCGACCGCTGCGCCCTTCACCGTGTCATAGACCGGGTGCGGCTTGATTGTTGCACCGGTGGACGAACCCGTCCAGCACACCGTCGGTATTGCCGAGGGCGCCCATGGCCGACCAATCCGCCCGACTCTTCCTGTGCGCGTGTTGCCGCGTGCAGGTGCTGGTTTGCCGCCAATGCGACCGGGGCCAGTGGTACTGCGCCGATGGGTGTGCCGCCACGACCCGCCAGGCGTTGCAGCGCGACTCCGCGCGACGCTACCAACGAGGGCGCGCGGGGCGCTTCAAGCATGCATTGCGTACCCGGCGCTGGCGTGCGCGCCAGGTGGCGTTGGTAAACATAGTGACGCATCAGGGTTCCCATGACCCGCCCTCGGATGATGAACTGCCAGCCACGCAAACATCCGCCTTGACAGCCAAACTGGCGGCAGACTTCGTCAACGCCTCGCGCGGCCTCGACGACGCGGTCTCGAAGCTGCAGGCGGTTGTGGCCGGCATCACGCCGAACCTTGCGTCACAAGTCTTGAATGACCTCAACGGAGCGCTCGCCGCCCTGACGCCAGCGGCCAAGAACGTCGAGGCACTGTTGTCCGGCGAACCAGCGACAGCACTACCGGGCATGGTCGAGACAAACCTGTCCACCTTTCCGACGCCATCGCAGCCAATCGTGCCACCGGTCCGGGAGCTGGCCCGGGCGGACACGGACACCGGGGCCGCGGTGGCGGGCGGGAACGACGTCGATCAGATGATCGCCGATATCCTCAAGCGTGAAGGCGGCTTCACGAACCACCCGAGCGACCGGGGCGGCCCGACCAACTTCGGTATCACGCAACGCAGTCTCGAGGTGTGGCGGGGGCACGGTGTCACCATCGACGATGTGCGCAACATGACCGTCGACGAGGCGCGAAAGATCTACCGCGCCGAATATTGCGCCCGCCCGAAGATCGACCAACTGCCGAAGAGTGTGCAGCCGGTGATGTTCGACATGAGCATCAACCACGGACCGGCAACCGCGATCAAGCTGCTGCAGCAGGTCCTGAATGAGACCGGCAACACGTGCGCGGTCGATGGCGGTATTGGCGACGAGACACTCGCCAGCGCCAAGGCAGCGGCCAGCGCGTTGGGAGATGCCCTGAAAAACAAGCTGGTCGACCGGCGCGTTGCGTTCTACCAGGCGATCGTGGCGCGCGACGCCAGCCAGAACGTCTTTTTGCGCGGGTGGCTCAACCGGGCGAACGAGTTTCGCGTGGCCTGAAGCCGGCCGCACAGGAAAAAAACCCCGGCTGACCCGAGAAGCGGTTCGGACAGACGCACGGCGGCCAGGCTGAGCCGGCTCAAAAGCCTGTGGATGTACACCAATCAGGGCACCGGTTACTGGGGCCCGCCGAAGCGTTTTGGCGTGTCCTCCGAGATCACGCACCTGCGCCTGGTCATGGCGTAGGCGCCGGAGGGACGCGCGACGACGGCTCCAGCAATGACGCACCACCTCAATGCGCAGGCGGATACCCCAGCAGCGCAGCCCAATCCGTCAACGTGACACCCCCGCTGCCCAGCGCCAGCGTGGCCTGCAACACCTGCTCGGCGTGTTTTTCCCGCCAGACCCGCTGCGTCAAGTCCATGAACTTGCCGCGCAGTTCGTCGCGGGTATAGGGCGAGGCATCGTCGCCGCGGTTGACTCCGGCCTCGCCGGTCAAGCTGTTGCCGTCGGTCAGCGT
This sequence comes from Betaproteobacteria bacterium, assembly GCA_031368125.1. Lineage (GTDB taxonomy): Bacteria > Pseudomonadota > Gammaproteobacteria > Burkholderiales > Burkholderiaceae_C > CAISIP01. Next base: position 712 of record JANLQZ010000398.1, on the reverse strand, counting down.
GATGACGACCTGCGCCGGGCGCTCCAGCGGCAGGCGCCGCGTCATGGCCGGGTCTTCCGACACGTCGACCTTCTGCGCCAGCGCCAGCACGCGCGGGTTGCGCACCGCGTCCCAGTTGAAGCTGGCCATGCCGCTGTTGCCGTGCACCAGCCGGGTCGCCACCGCGAACGGCAACGAGAACTTGGCCGCCAGCGTGTTGCGCGGCGCCTTGTCGGCCAGTTCGGCTGCCAGGTTGTAGCTGCGCACGTCGATGTGTGTTATCTGCTCCGGCGCCGGCAGGGCAGCGCGCGCAGCGATGGCGTCGATCGCGTCCAACGTGCCGTGGTTGAAACGGCAACAGGAGTGCAGCTTGAAGTAGTTCTGCATCAAGTGCCAGCTGTCGCCAAGCCCGCGCAACACCTCGGTCGTGTCGAAATGCTCCGAGACGATCTTGCCGAACAATGAACCGGGGCCGTCGTGCTCACCGCTGAAGCCGCTCTCGGCCAGCTGCAGCGCCAGCAGGCCGTTGCGGTTGGCCATGCCCGCATATACGTTGCGCACCAGCCCACCTTCGAGCATGGTCTGTTTGGAGGTGGCGGTGGTCAGGGACGCGCCGATGTTGATGGTCTCGCGCATCGCCGATGCCGAAAGCCCCGCCACGCGTGCGCACGCTGCCGCCGCGCCGATGGTGCCCCAGGTGCCATGCGGATGCATGGCCGCTCGCAGCCTGCTG
>JANLQZ010000733.1:0-3019 GCA_031368125.1 Betaproteobacteria bacterium | reverse complement strand
CACCACATATTGCTTGCGAATCTCTTCCAGAAAGGAGTTCTTCGTCAGCATCGCCGTCACGGCAAAACTGCCGAGCACCATGGCGGTGACTGGCATGGTGATGTGCCACAAATAGTCCACGATACGCGCGCCCCAGGCCATCTCGTCCCAGTTGCCCGAAGTCAGTCCGCGCAACGGAAACCACTGCAATTGGCCGCCAAAGACGACCAGCAAGGCGACACCCAGGACAAAGCCCGGTATCGCATTGCCCAGCAACACCAGCAAGGTGGTGAAGAAGTCAAAACGTGATCCGGCGCGCACCGCCTTCGACACGCCGAGTGGCACCGCGATCAGGTAGCTGATGAAGAAGGTCCACAACCCGAGGCTGGCCGACACCGGGAGCTTTTCGACGATCAACTGCGTGACATCCTTGTTCTGGAAAAAACTCCTTCCAAGGTCAAAGCGCGCGAACTGGCCCAGCATTTGCACAAAGCGTTCGTGCGCCGGCTTGTCAAAGCCGTACAGCGCCTTGATCTGCTCGATGCGCTTGGGGTCTACGCCTTGCGCGCCGCGGTAACTCAGGCCCCCGCCCTCCGCGCCGGACCCGGTGCCGGCCTTGGCTTCGGCCATGTACTGTTCAACCGGGCCGCCGGGAACGAACTGGATCACCACGAACGTGATGAACAAAACACCCAGCAGTGTCGGGACCATCAGCAACAGGCGTTTGAGGATGTAGGAGAACATGGTTTATCTGGCCCACCAGGTTTCTATGGCCCAGGTTTCGCCCTGGGCGTACGGCGGCATCGACGCGGGTCTTCCAAGGTGCCAGGCGTTGTAGGCAATCCGGTGCGTGGCGGCGGTCCATTGCGGGATCAACAGGTGGCTGTGGCTCACGACACGCTCGAGCGCACGGCAGGCAGGCAACAACTCGGTCTTGGTTTTGGCGCCCGTCATCTTCGAGACCAGGAAGTCGATGGCCGGATTCTTGACACCCGACAGGTTACCCGAGTCTTCGAGGTCCGCCGCCTTGCTGCCGAAGATATCCGCATACTCCTGGCCGGGGCTGTGCGTGCCACCGTACGCCAATGAGGTGATGTCGAACTCGAACTTCTGTAGTCGCTGCTGGTAGAGCGCGAAATCGACTGGCCGGAACACCAGCTCGACCCCGATCTTTTCGAGGTTGCGCGCCCACGGCGTCACGGTTCGCGCGCCACCCTCGTTGCTGTCCAGGTACTCGACCACAAACGCTTCACCGCGTGCATTGCGCAATTTGCCATCGCGCACCTCCCACCCGGCCTCCTTGAGCAGCGCCTGCGCGCGCCGCAGGTTGGCGCGCAACGACGACCCTCCATCGGTACGCGGCGGCACCACCATCGGGCCGAAAACCGCTGGCGGAATCTCCTTGCGCCAAGGCTCGAGCAGCGCAACCTCCTCCGGCGCGGGCTGACCGCGTGCCTCGCAATCGGTATTGCCGAACAGGCCAACCACGCGCTGGTACGAGTTGTAGAACATTTGCCGGTTCATCCACTCGTAATCCAGCGCAAGCCCGAGCGCCTCGCGCACTCGCACATCCTTGAGACGCTCGCGCCGGGTATTGAGCACATAACTCTGGAAGCCCGACGGCAGGCGGTGTTTGAAGTCCACCTTGACCAGCTCGCCGCTATCGAAGCGCTTGCCGGTCACGCGGCGCGCCCAGTCACCGGCCGAGAAAAACCGCATCAAGTCGAATTCCCCGGCCTTCAGCGCCTCCAGTCGGGCCGTGTTGTCCTTGTAGATCTTGACCGTGATGCGGTCGAAATTGCCGGTACCCCGGCGCACGTTGAGATCCCTGGCCCAGTACGACGGATCGCGCACATAGGTTATGTCGCGTCCGAACTTCACCGGGCCGATGCGGTACGGCCCGCTGCCGATCGGCACATCCATCACCACCTTGTCGAAGCTCTTGGCCTTGCCGTCTTCCACACCCCACTTGCGGCTGAAAACCGGCAGACCGCCCACCGTCAGCGGCAACTCGCGGTTGGGTTTCTTGAAACGGTAACGCACCGTCGTATCGTCAACCACATCCACCCCGGCCACGTCTTCGAGGATGTTCTTGTAGGCGGGCGAGGTATACGGTCCCATCAAGGTATCGAAGCTGTGCTTGACGTCTGTCGCCAGGACCGGGGCACCGTTGTGAAACCGGGCTTGCGGGCGAAGCCGAAAGGTGGCTGACAGCCCATCCGGCGGCACCTCGACGTCGCTGGCCAGCAGGCCGTACCCGGAACCGGTTTCATCCAGCGAGCCGGCGAGCAGCGAATCGAACATCAGGTTCGACAGATAGGCCGGCGCGTTTCCCTTGATCGTGAACGGGTTGTACTTGTCGAACGTCGACACCCGCAGGTTGCTCACCAGTCGCAGATCACCGCGCCGTGGCGCGGCCGCATTGACGTAGTCGAAGTGCGCAAAATCCGCCGGGTACTTGAGGTCGCCCCACAACGCGTATCCGTATGCAGCCCATACCGGAAATCCCATGTTGAGCAACAGCAGGAACAGCAAACAGCGCATGCGACAATTCTGCAGGATTTTCCCTGGAGGCAAAAATATGGGTTTTCTCGCTGGCAAGAAACTGTTGATCACTGGTGTGCTGAGCAACCGGTCGATTGCTTACGGCATCGCCAGGGCGTGCCACGCGCAGGGTGCCGAGCTCGCATTCAGTTATGTTGGCGAGCGCTTCAAGGACCGCATCACCGATTTCGCGGCCGACTTCGGATCCACGCTGATTTTTGACTGCGATGTCGGTGACGACGCCCAGATCGAGAAGCTGTTTACCGATCTGTCCGGGACCTGGCCAACCCTGGACGGCTTCGTGCACAGCATTGGTTTCGCGCCCCGCGAAGCCATCGCCGGAAATTTCCTCGATGGTCTGACGCGCGAGAACTACCGCATCGCGCACGACATCAGCGCCTACAGTTTCCCGGCCATGGCCAAGGCCGCCCTGCCCTATCTCAGCGCCAGGTCGGCCTTGCTGACGCTGACCTATCTGGGTGCGGAACGCATCGTG
>JANLQZ010000717.1:0-5465 GCA_031368125.1 Betaproteobacteria bacterium | reverse complement strand
AAGGACGATGCCGTTGTCGAACAGGTGCTGGCGCTGGCGCGCAGCGCGCTTTCGCCCGACGCGGTCATCATCGACCACACCACCACGCTACCGGTGCTGACTGCCGCGCGGGCGCAGCGCCTGAATGCCGAGGGCGTGCATTACCTGCATTGTCCGGTCTTCATGGGGCCGGCCGCCGCGCGCAACGCCCAGGGTTCGATGATGGTCGCCGGGCCCACGCCGCTATTCGAAAGTGTCAAGGCCGATCTGGCAAGAATGACGGGTCGGCTCGAGTACCTGGGTGAGCGCGGCGACCTTGCCGCCGTGAACAAACTGTTCGGCAACGCCATGATCATCGGTGCGGCCGCGGTCATGGCCGACGTATTGACGATGGCGAAGGCGAGCCACGTGGGCGCGGAAGACGCCGTCAAGCTGTTCGGTTTGTTCGATCTGAATGCGATCGTGGCCGGCATCGGCGCGACGATGGCCAAAGGAATCATGACCCCGACCTTCGAACTGGCTATGGCACGCAAGGACGTGGGCCTGATGCTGGAGACCGCAGGTGCGCGACCCCTGGCGGCGCTGCCTTCAGTCGCGGCGCGCATGGACCAACTCATCGCGGCAGGCCATGGCGCCAAGGGCACCGGTGTGCTCGCCATCGACGCGCTCTGACGACCGTCGCGCCGTCCCTGCTACCGGACGGTCAAGCGACAGTGGTCCTCAGCGCAGCCCGAGAAATCCGAGGACGGCACCAATGACGACAACCAAACCGACGATGTAGATGATGGTATTCAAGGCAATGCTCCTTTGGTGGTGACGCCGCCCAGCTTATCCAGGCCGGTGCGGGCTTCCAATCGGAGATCTGGCCGCAGCGCTGTAGGACATGGCCACTCCTGCACCACCGTAGGCGGCGCGAGCCGCAAATGGCTGCCGGTCCGAAAAGGGCGTGATGCCGTCGGGTTGCCAAGGCCCCGCCGGCGCCCGGGCAATCAAGGCCGATGCGGCCTGCAGATTCCGGCGAAACGTGCCCGCCGGATCGTGGACCGGCCCGGTGCTGTTCAGACCGGCAGCATGGCCAGCCCGAGTTCCGCGTACACCTGCCGGGCCTGGCGCCTGAGCCGCACCGACTGGGGCTGGCGGTTCAGCTGCTGTTGCAGCAGATGTTGCGCGGCGCTCCAGCGCCCGCTGTGCAGCAGCGCGTCCAGGTGGATCTGTTCAAACAGGTCCCTTTGGGCGTGGCTGCCGCCGATTTCCACCATGCGCGGGAGTGCCGTTCCCAGTTCGTCCACGGCCCGGGCGTAGTGCCCGCGCGCGTGGGCCAGCAGGCCACGGCTGGCGGGCAGGCACACGCGCCGCCAGGCTTCGCTCGCCACCCGCCGGCCCGCGCCGTCGCTGCGGGCCGGACCGGCGCCAGCGCAGTAGGCCTCGATGCTGCGCACCATCGCGTCGGCTTCCGGTCGTCCGGCGCGCGCCAGGCCGTACAGGTACTGAAGGTCCAGAAAGGGCAACACATGATCTTGTACCCGATGGCGCAGATAACCGGCCACGTCCTGCCAGCGCTCGCCGACGTCGACGCCGGCCAATTCCAGGCGGGCCAGCAGCGAGACGGCACCGATCTGGTCTTGCGAGTAGTTCTTCTCGACGCCCCACACCTGTTCGTCGTACAGGCGCAACACCTGCTCGTGGTGGCCCAGTTCGAGTGCGAACAGCGCCAGGTGCCACCAGTTGTGCGTGACCATGAAGGAGTTCAGGCCGGTCCATCCGGGGCTGGCCTGCTGCATGAACTGCAATCCCTCGGCCAGCCGCCCCTGGGTCAGCATCACGTGGGCCAGCGCGTGTTGTGCCCACGGCTCCTTCTGGCACAGTGCCAGCGCCTTGCGTGCCGCCACCTCGGCCGGCTCCATCCAATGGCATTGCTCCCATGCAAACGCCGCCATGCCGTGCAGGTACGGCACGTCGGTCGCATGCGGCAGGGCGGCCAGCGCCAGGCGCAACATGCCGGCCGAATCGCCCTGATTGAACAGGTGGTATTGCCCGAGCTTGACCGACACCAGGTCACGCGGGTGCGCACGCGCCTGTTCTTCGTGCAGTGTTATCGCCAGCGCCACGTCGCCATGCACCCAGGCCGCCACTGCGGCGACAAAACGCTGCTCACGCTCGCTCGCCCACGCAGCACCGGCCAGCGCCGCCTGCAGGAACGGGCCCGCATTCGTCGGCGCGTCGGGTGATTCGGCAAACATGTGCAACGCGGCGCAACAGGCCTGGACGATCGCGCTGTGGTCGTCGCCCGCGACCGACAGGATGTTCACCGCGCGCGCCTCGCAGGCGATGAAACCCTCGACGAAGTCGTTCACCGCCGCCAGGCTGGACGGATGGTCCAGATGGACCGGGTTGCCCAGGCTGTCGCTGGCCATGGCTGTGTCAGTGCGGCACCGCGCTGGCCGGTCGTGTCACCGGCGGTGTGGGCCAGGGTCTTTGCACGTCACGCACCAGTTCGAATGCGCGCGCCACCTGCAACACGCCCAGGTCGTCGAAGCGTTGCCCGGCAATCTGCAGCCCGATCGGCAGCCCGGCGCGGGTGTAGCCGCAGTTGATCGACGCGGCCGGCTGCTCCGACATGTTGTACGGCACCGTGAATGCGATGTGCTCCAGGCCGTGCAAAGGATCGTTGGTGGGCGACGGAAGTTGCGCCGCAAAGGCCGCAACCGGGGAGGTCGGTGAGATGACGAAGTCAAACGCCCGGCAGGCGTTGATGCTGGTCACCCGTGTGGCATGGCTCTGGCTGGCCGCGACGAAGACTTCGGCGCCGGTCATGCCGACGGCACTGTCGGCCCATTGCCGGATGTACGGCAGCACCTTGTCCTTGTCTTGTGGCGCCAGCGCGGCCAGGTCCAGGCAGGAGCGCATGCGCCAGAAGTGGTCCAGGCCGTCGAGCATGGCGCGGGTGAGGAAAGGTTGCATCGGCTCGACCACCGCACCCGCCTGCGCGAACAGGTCGGCGGCACGGCCGACGGCGGTGGCGATCTCCGCATCCACGGGCAGCCCGCAACCCGCGTCCATCAACAGGCCGATGCGCAGGCCGCGCAACTTCTCGACACCGGCGTCGAAACCCAGCCAGTCGATCGGCTGGTACGGCAGGCTCATGCTGTCGCGCGCATCGGGCAGCGCGAGCACCTGCATCATGTGCGCCGCATCGGCCACACAACGCGCCATCGGTCCGGCCGCGCGGCCGGTATAGGGCGGGTCGATCGGTATCCGCCCCAGGCTCGGCTTCAGGCTGAAGATGCCGCACCATCCGGCCGGCAGGCGCAGCGAACCGCCGATGTCGGTGCCGATGTGCAGCGGGCCATAACCGGCCGCCGCCGCGGCTCCGGCACCTGCGCTCGATCCGCCCGGCGTCTTGCTGGTATCCCACGGGTTGCGTGTCAATGGGTGAAAACTCGACAGCCCGGAGGACAACATGCCGTAGTCCGGCATGGTGGTCTTGCTCACCACCAGCGCGCCGGCTTCGCGCAATCGCGCGGCGGGCGGCGCGTCCTGCGCGGCGGGCACGAGGCGGCTCGCGGCGGTACCCGCTGGCAGCGGGTCGCCGGCGGTCGCGATGTTTTCCTTGATGGTGGTTGGCACGCCATCGAGCACTCCGCAGGGGGCGCCGCGCAACCATCGCTGCTCGGAAGCACGCGCCTGCGCTAGGGCGTGCTCGGGCCGCAGCAGGTAGGTGGCGCAGAGATGTGGGTCCCAGCGCTCGATGTGCGCCAGCACCGAACGCATCACATCGACCGGGGAGAACGCCCGGGTCCGGTAACCGTCGAGCAGTTCGCGTACGCCTAGTGCATGCAGGTCAGTCATGCCGGCGCCACCCGCTGCTGCTTGCGTGGTGCAATCTGATCAACCCCAGGACAACACGGAAAGGTCGTTGGCGAATATCGGCACGTCTTTCCACAGGCCTTTCAGATTCTTGTTGGCGACAGTGGGCAACTGCGGCGCAAACAGGAAGCCGTTGACAGCGTCATTGGCGAGCATGCGTTGCGCGTCGCCTAGAAGTTTGATGCGCTCCGTCGGACGGGGAGAGTTCTGTATTTGTTTGAAAAGTTCATTGAACTTCGGATTGTTGTAGCCCCAGTAATAGTTCGCGTTGGCGTAGTTGCCGAGGTCGAACGGCTCCACGTGCTGAACAATCGTGAGGTCATAGTCACCCTTGCCATACGGGCCGCTGAGCCATTGCGCCCATTCGACGTTTTCGATCTTGGCAACGATGCCGATCTTGGCCAGTTGCGCGGCGATCACTTCGCCGCCCTGGCGAGCATAGGGCACTGGCGGCAGCTTCAGAGAGAGTTCGATCGGCGTCTTGATCCCTGCCTCGGCCAACAGCGCCTTGGCTTTGTCGATATTGAAGGGATTGATGCCGGTGGTGTCCACGTAACCGATGGAACCTGGAACATAGTGGCTACCAATTGGTGTGCCATAACCTTCAACTGCACCTTCAATGACAGCCTTGCGGTCAATGGCGGCCAGGATCGCACGACGCACCCGCACGTCGTCCAGCGGCTTTTTCTTGTTATTGATGGACAGAATGGTCTTCCCACGTCCGCCGGCGAAAAAAACCTGGAACTTGGGATTGTTCTTGAACTGGGACACGATGCGCGGAGTCACGCGCGGGAAGGCGTCCACGTCACCCGCCAGCAAAGCGGCTGCCTGCGCGGCGGGGTCGCTGATGAAGCGGAATGTGACCTTTTTCATCTTGATGGACGCGGCATTGCGGTAGCCGTCCCATTTGGACAAGACCACCGATGAGCCTTTGTTCCATACTTCAAGCTGGTATGGGCCGGTGCCCACCGGCTTGGTGCCATTGGTCTCCGCGCTTTTTGGTTCCACGATGATGGCCGTGCCCTGCCCCATCAAAAACAGAAACTCCGGGTCAAGTTGGGTGTTGAGGATGACGACAGTATGTTCGTCAATCGCCGCCACGCTCGCCATCGTGCTGTAGGTGCGCTTGTCCTTGTTGACGCTTTTTTCGGCCGCCGCACGCTCGAACGAAAACTTGACTGCGTTGGCGTTGAATGGCTCACCGTTTTGAAACTTGACCCCCTTGCGCAGCTTGAAGGTATAGGTCTTCAGGTCTGGGGATACCTCCCAGCTCTCCGCCAACAGCGGCGACACCGACCCGTTCGGATTGATTTTTGTGAGTGTTTCAAAAATGTTGTACAGCGAAATCTCGGCGATCGCCGCTGCCGCGCCGCCAGTGGGATCCAACCCGGGGAAAGGTTCCAACTGCATGCCGAGTACCAGTGTTTCCTTCTTGCCTTGCGCCGGCGCGGCAAACGGCACTCCCGCCAGCGCGGCGGTCGACAGGGTGGATGTGAGTAGGGAGCGGCGATTGACCATGGTCAGGGTTCCTCATTAAAAAGGTGGGAGCAGCGCGGGTTTCCTGTGCGCAGGCCGCAACGATAGCACTGTCGCGGCGCAGTCTGCCGGTCGGTTTCCGC
>JANLQZ010000715.1:0-12261 GCA_031368125.1 Betaproteobacteria bacterium | reverse complement strand
GGCGCTCGGTTTCGAGGCCCGCCAGACGCTGGCCCGGCAACGCCCGGAAACACTCGGGCTCGCGTCCCGGTTGTCGGGCGTCACGCCGGCCGCGATTTCCCTGTTGCTGGTGTACCTCAAGAAAAGCCGGGGCCGCCTGCCCGGCGTCCCCGCTGGCGAGGGCGGACCCGTTGCCGACCGCGCCAACCGCACGGCCTGACGATGGACGCGCTTCGGTCGGCCCTGCAGCAGGGACTGGTCGCGCTTGGCCTGGCTGCGACGCCGGCGCAGCAGCAGCAACTGCTCGACTACCTCGGTTTGCTGCAAAAGTGGGGCAGGGTCTACAACCTGACCGCCGTGCGCGATCCGCAGCAAATGCTGACGCACCACCTGTTCGACAGCCTCGCGATCATCGCACCGCTGCAGCGCCACCTGGCCCGCACCGGCAAGCCGGCTGGCGCCAGATTGCTGGATGTGGGTTCCGGCGCGGGCCTGCCAGGCGCTGTGATTGCGGTCTGTTGCCCGGGCATCGACGTGTCCTGTGTGGACACCGTGGCAAAAAAGGTGGCATTCATACAGCAGGCGGCGGCCGGTTTGAGATTGCCCAATCTGCGCGGCATCCATGCGCGGGTGGAAAGCCTGACCGGGAAATACGACGTCGTCGTTTCCCGCGCCTTTGCCTCGCTGGCCGATTTCACCCGTTGGTCGGGTGGGGCGCTGGATGCCGGTGGCGTCTGGTTGGCCATGAAAGGCAAACGCCCGCAGGACGAATTGGCTGCGCTGCCGCAGGAAGTGCAGGTGTTTCACGTGGAACCAATCACGGTTCCGGGCCTGGAAGCGCAACGTTGCCTGGTCTGGATGGCGCGCCGGCCGGCAGTTTGATACGCCAAAACGCCGATCGCGATCGCTGCCGTCCAGGATGGATGGCGCGCGCGGTGAAGGAAGTAAACTCGGTGCGTTGGCCGGCCAAAATTTCCCCAGCAGCCCGCCACTTCTCAAGGATTTCCCCATGTTTGGCGTTGCCGACTACGGTGCATTTGTCATCGCAATCATCGTTTTCCTGCTGATCCCCGGCCCGGGCAATCTGGCCCTGATCACCTCGACCGGCAAAGGCGGCGTGCGGGGCGGGTTGGCGGCGACCCTCGGCGTGATGGTCGGCGACCAGGTGCTGATGTGGCTCGCGGTGGCCGGTGTTGCCGCATTGCTCACCAACTACCCCGCCGCATTCCACGCCGTGCAGTGGCTCGGCGCGGCTTATCTGGGGTGGCTGGGCTTCAGGATGTTGCTGGCCAGTGCCAGCGCCGCACCGGTGCTGCACATCCGCACCGGCCAATATGTTCGCCAGGCGTTCATGATCACGTTGCTGAACCCCAAGGCGATCGTGTTCTACATGGCCTTTTTCCCGCTGTTTGTCGATCCGGTGCGCCACCAGGGGGTTGCCACATTCGGGTTCATGGCGGTCACGATTGCCGGGCTGACCTTTGCTTATGGCCTCGGCATGGTTCTGATGACGCATTTTCTGGCGGCGCGCATGCGGGCCAACCCGATGATCGCGCGGGTGCTGGAAAAACTGGCCGGGCTGTTCCTGATCGGTTTTGGTGTCAAGCTGGCGATCTCGCGCTGAGCTTGCGCGCAGCGAAAAGCCAAACAAGCAGGTAGCCGACGCATGGCCAGGATTTTTTGCATTGCCAATCAAAAAGGCGGAGTCGGCAAGACCACCACCGCCGTCAACCTCGCGGCCGGCCTGGCCAAGGTCGGGCAACGCGTGCTGATGGTCGACCTGGACCCTCAAGGCAACGCCACCATGGGCTCGGGGGTCGACAAGCGCCAGCTCAAGCACAGCATCTACGACGTGCTGCTGGAGTCGAGCAGCGTGGCCGATGCACTCGTCACCAGCGAAAAGCTGGTGGCGGCCGAGTGTGGTTACGACATCCTCGGCGCCAACCGCGAGCTCGCCGGGGCCGAGGTCGAGCTGGTCGAGGTGGAACGCCGCGAGCGCCGGCTCAAGGCTGCGTTGGTTGCGGTCGAGCGGAACTACGATTTCATATTGATCGACTGCCCCCCGTCGCTGTCGATGCTGACGCTCAACGGCTTGTGCTGCGCGCACGGCGTGATCGTCCCGATGCAGTGCGAGTACTTCGCGCTCGAGGGCCTGACCGACCTGGTCAACACCATCAAGCAGGTGCGCGCCAACATGAACAAGGACCTGGCCGTGATCGGCCTGCTGCGGGTGATGTTCGATCCGCGCATCACCCTGCAGCAGCAGGTGAGCGACCAGCTCAAGGCGCATTTCGGCGACAAGGTGTTCGACACCGTGATTCCGCGCAACGTGCGGCTGGCGGAAGCGCCGAGTTACGGGCTGCCCGGGGTGGTGTTCGACCCGTCGTCCAAGGGGGCGCAGGCCTACGTGCTGTTTGCGCAGGAGATGGTCGAGCGCATCGCCAAACTCGGATGAACGTCCAAATGGCCCGGCAAGCTCTGTCGGATATGCGTTCTTCGCTTTCTGTTCTGTAGTGAATGGACAACCCGCAAGTGTTGCTTCTGCCCGGCTGGCAAGACTCGGGCCCCGCCCATTGGCAGAGCCAGTGGGAGCGTGAACACGGCTACCTGCGGGTCGACCAGCATGACTGGCTGCGCCCGTTGCGGGGCGACTGGATTACCCGGCTGGAAGAGGTGGTACTCGGGTGCGCCGAATCGGCGCTGGCAACCGGGCGCAGCGGCATCGTGCTGGTGGCGCACAGCCTGGGCTGCCATCTGGTCGCGGCCTGGGCGGCGCACTCGATCAACACAGCTCTGGTGCGCGCTGCGCTGCTGGTCGCGCCGGGCGACCCGCAGCGCGAAGAGCTGGCCGGGGTGCTGGCGAGCTGGTCGCCGCTGGTGCTGGAGCCCCTGCCATTTCGTGGCCTGTTGCTGGGAAGCCGCAACGACCCGTATTGCAGCTTCAGCCGTGCGCGCGAATTTGCCGAAGCATGGGGCGCGGAGTTCGTCGACTACGGGCAGCGCGGCCACATCAATGCCGACTCCGCACTGGGGTCGTGGCCGCAGGGACACCAGCTGTTGCTGGCGCTGTGCCGGGAAGACTTCTAGAAGGAACCACATGGTGACGAAAAAACTCAAGGGGCTGGGCCGCGGGCTGGAGGCCCTGCTGGGACCAACCGCCCAGGGCGGGGTCTCGATCTCGCTCAACGAAGCCAGCGCGGCCAGTCCGGGACTACCGGCGTCCCTGTTGCTGACCGACATGGTGCCGGGCCAGTACCAGGCGCGCACACGCATGGACGAGGGGGCCTTGTACGAACTGGCCGAATCGATCAAGGCGCAGGGCATCATGCAGCCGATCCTGGTGCGCCGGCTGGAAGTGCAGGACGGTCTGCGGCGCGTGCGCGACGCGTCTGGCCAAACGTTGCCGGACGCAACCGACGATACGCGTCGCGGCCGCCCGGTATACGAGATCATTGCCGGTGAACGCCGTTTTCGCGCTGCCAGGCTGGCCGGGCTGAACAGTGTTCCGGTGCTGGTGCGCGACGTCAGCAACGAGGCTGCCGCGGCCATGGGGCTGATCGAGAACATGCAGCGCGAAGACCTCAATCCGCTGGAGGAGGCGCATGGCCTGCAACGCCTGGTGAAGGAGTTTGGGCTCACTCACGAGCAGGCAGCCCAGGCGGTTGGACGTTCGCGCAGCGCTGCCAGCAACCTGTTGCGCCTGCTCAATCTGGCCGAGCCGGTGCAAACCATGTTGATGGCGGGCGACCTGGAGATGGGCCACGCGCGCGCGTTGCTGGCGCTGGAACGGGTGTCGCAGATCACCGCCGCCACCCAGATCACGGCGCGCAAGATGTCGGTGCGCGAGGCCGAGAGCCTGGTCAAGAAGCTCAGCGCCGAATTCACGCTGACCGCCTCCAAACCCAAGAAGGAAAAATCACGCGACCTCAAGCGGCTCGAGGAGGAACTGTCCGATCTCCTGACCGCCGAGGTCGAAGTGCGGGTGAAGAAGCGCGTCAAGCGTTTGGGCCGGATACACGAGATGGGCGAACTCGCGATCCAGTTCGGGTCGCTCGAGGAACTCAACGGCCTGATCGACAAGATCAGCGGTGGCGCGACGCGTTAGTCAGGCGGCCACTTGTCGCGCCCGATGTGGCCGCTTCCTGCGCTGCTCGCTTGGGGTGCCGCCTGGGCACTGTACTGGGTGCTCGGGCAAGCGGGCGTATCGGCGCTGCTGGCGTTGCTGGCTGCCTGCGCGCTGGGTATGGGCCTGAGCCTGTTCGGCAACAGCTGGTGGCGCCGGACCATGGTCGCGGCCGGGTTTCCGCTGGCACTGGCGATTTCAGGCGCAGCGGTGGTGCCTGCATGGGGCTGGCTGCTGCTGGTCGGATTGCTGGCGATGCTCTATCCGTTGCATGCCTGGCGCGACGCGCCACTGTTCCCGACCCCGGCACATGCGCTGCGGTTGCTCGGGGCCAATGCGCCGTTGCCACCTGACGCGCTGGTGCTGGACGCCGGTTGCGGCCTGGGGCACGGACTGATGGCACTACGCACGGCGTATCCCGACGCACAACTGCACGGGATCGAGTGGAGCTGGCCCTTGCGCGCCTGGTGTGCCGTGCGTTGCCCCTGGGCCCGAGTGCGGCGGGGCGACATCTGGCGCGCCGACTGGAGTCCTTATGCACTCGTCTATCTGTTTCAACGGCCCGAAAGCATGCCGCGCGCGGTCGAGAAGGCCAGTGCGGAAATGCGCCCGGGCAGCTGGCTGGTGAGCCTGGAATTCGAGGCCGGCGAACTGGATGCACAGGTGCTGCTCACGGTGCCCGACGGACGGCCTTTGTGGCTCTATCGCGTTCCATTCTGCAGGGCGGGCACAAGGGAGCGCGCGCCGCGCACAAATAACACCGGGCCGCGTTGACTCGTCGTAACATCGACTGTCCCGATCACAGTGGAGAGTTGCTTGACCCACCCAGAACCTTCCCAACGCGGCCGCAGCACCAGCGGCGAAAAGGAGTTGGTTCCAGCACGTGGCGGCGAAACCGCGCATGACCTTGCCATGGTGTTCGACGCCACCATTCTTGCGCTGGCGGGAGCCGCCGAACCGGGGGAGACCGGCAACCACATCCTGCGCGTCCAGCACTTCGTGCGCGCGCTGGCGCAAAAACTGAAGACATCGCCAGGTTATGGGCGGCCGATGTCCGACCGTGCGATCGCCCTGTTCTTCCGCGCCGCGCCGCTGCATGACATCGGCAACGTCGGCGTGCCGGACCGCATCCTGCTCAAACCTGGGCCGCTGACCGACGAGGAACTCGATGTCGTCAAGACCCATCCGGTGCTCGGACGCAACGCCATTGACCAGATCAAGAAAAGCGCCGGCCGGTCGACTGAATTCCTGGAGGCGGCGCGCGAGATCGCCTATACCCACCACGAGCGTTGGGATGGCGGGGGTTATCCCCAGGGACTGGCAGGTGAGGCCATTGCGCTTTCGGGCCGTCTGACCGCCATCGCCGACGCGTACGACGCCTTGACCAGCGACCGGGTCTACCGCGCAGGCGTCCCGCACGACAAGGCGGTACAACTCATATTCCAGGAGCGCGCGGCCCACTTCGACCCCGACATGGTCGACGCCTTCATAGAAATTCAGGACGAGTTCCAGGCCGTCGCCAAGCGCTTTGCCGACACCGACGTCGATTTCCAAAGGAAGATCGACTACATGGCCAAGGCGATTGCGGAGAGTCCCTGACGCAGTGCTCCTGCGCTATCGGGCCGCGCGCAAGGCTCGTGCCGCGTCACCCATGCTCCGCCTCAGGTGCCACTGCGCTTGTATAGACGCCGGCAATGGCCATTGCGCACGTCAGTACACGGACCAGCCTCGCACACTGGATCTTGAGAAGTTTTGTCGATCTGCTAAATTCGAGTCAACAAGAAGCCGACCAGTTTTCGTGCCGCCGGGCCTCGGCGCGGAGGCGTTTTTTTAGGAGACCGCCATGAACCCGCTATTTCGTACCCCCGTCCTGCTTTTTCTGGTTGCGCTGCTGACGGCGACGGCCGCGCTGGCGCAGAAATCCGAAGCCGAGGCGGTGTCGTTTGGCAAGAGGACGCCGACCCTGGATGAATTGAACAAGGCCTTCGCGCCGAGCGAGTTGCAGGCCATGAACATCCGTGTCACCGGCCCGATCAAGAAGACGATCGACATGGAGCTGGTGTTCCCGTTCGGCTCCGCGGAGATTTCGCCCCAGGTGAAGGCGCAACTCGGCACCTTGGGCGAGTACCTGCAAAAGCAGGGATCCAAACTCGGTCCGGGCGGATTTCGCATCGAGGGCCACACCGACGCAGTGGGTGCGCCGGCGTTCAACCAGTTGCTTTCCGACCGCCGCGCCCAGGCGGTCCGGGACTTTCTGGTCTCCGAGTACAAGGTAGACCGAAAGGTCCTGGCAGCCACCGGTGTGGGCGCCGCGAATCTGAAAGATGGCCGCAATCCGGCCAGCGAAGTCAATCGCCGGGTCGAGTTCAGTGTGACCATCAAGGAGTGAGCGCGGGTTGCGGACGCTTCTTTTCCGCGCGTGGCCTGAACGTGCAGCGACGCACCTTCCTTGTCGCTGCGTCGGCAGCAGCCATCGCGCAGGCCTTTGCCCAGAGCGCGGGTGAGCCGTCCCGTGCGCTGCTGATCGGCAACAGCACCTACCGCCCCAATTCCCAGAAGATCCTCACGGCGCGCAAGAATCTGCAGGACATCGACGACGCGTTGCGCGAACTCGGGTACAGCGTCGAATCGGTCGCCGATGCGGGCAAGACCCAGATGCTGGCCGCGCTCGACGCGCTGCTGGCGTCTGTCGCCCCGGACCAGCCGGCGTTCATCTACTTTTGCGGCCACGGCATCAACAGCCTGAGTCGCGGTGAATACCGCAACTACTGGGTGGCCGCCAATCTCGAGCTCGCGCCGCCCGCCGAGGCGGCAAAGGACCCGGTGGCGCTGGTCAAGCATTACGAAAGCATCGCCCAGCAAAGCGCCTCACTCGAAGACGATGTTTTCTCCCGCGTGCGCAAGCGGCCAAAGGGGATGACCTTCGTGATCATCGACGCTTGTCGAGACGCGGCGAGCAACATCCTGGATCTGAACAGCAACATCACCCAGTCGCTTCCGCCATCGGATTGCCTGGTCAGCTACGCCACGCGTCCCGGGCGTTACGCCTACACCCCGCGCGACGAAAACCGCAATTCCTATTTCGCCGAGTCGCTGGTGCGCCAGTTGCGCGCGGTGCGCGATGAGGGCGACATGAAGCAGTTGCTCGAGCGCGTGCGGCTGGAAGTTCGCAATCGGGTCAACGGCATTGCGCAGGCCGAAGGAATGCTCAAGACGATGCTCGCACAACTCGGCCTGAAGGACGGCTACCTGCAGGAGCCCGAGTTTGCCTCCGGCATTTCCGGCCGCGCCGCATTGCGCTCGGCCGCGCAAGCCGTGACAAGGGTCGCGGCAACCGCGGCCGCCGTCGCGCCAGAACCGGCACCAGGGTCGCAGGGCGCCAAGGATGCCGAGGAGTGGACGCGTATTGAGGCCTTGGCGGATCAGGCCGAGGCTGAAAAGGCTGCCCAGGCGTTCCTGGAGCACTTTGCGGAAAGCCCGCTCAGAGCGCGGGCCGAAACGCTGCTGCAGTCCATTGGCAGGCAACGCGAAACCCAGGCGGTGGCCCAGTGGGCGCGGATCCAGACGATTGTCGACATCGAAGAGGGATTCAAGGCGGTCACCGATTTTCTGGCCCGTTTCCCTGCCAGTCCGCTGGCTGCCAACGCCACCATCCGGCTCGAAGACATCGCCAAGGTCCGCGACGCGGCACGCCGCTCCCGCGTGTTGCGTGTCCCGCTCAATTTGCCGGAAACCAGCCCGCTGGGCAGTGACTACCGGGCCGCACTGCAGGGCGACAAGTTCGCCGCGCATCGGGTGGCCGCAGCCATTCGCAAGACCCCGGCCCTGGGCGACGCGCAGGCGGCGCAACGCTGGTTGCAGTTTTCGGCCGAGTTGGGCAACGGCATTGCGGCGTATGAAGTGGCCCAGATCTTCAATGGCAGAAACCTGGTTCAGGAAGCGAGTTATTACCTTGCGCTTGCCAAGTCCAGCGGTTATCGCCCGCCGCGGGAGTTCGACACGCAGAAGTGATGGCGCACCATAGAATGGGCTCATAAAAACTACAAATCGGGCCCTTTGATGATTAGCCTCACGACCCGCAAGCTGATTTTGTGCTCGCGCCTCGCAGCCTTCGGCCATTGCCGGACGGCCCTGATTCCACTGGTGCTGAGCGCGGGAGCGCTGGCGCAGGCACCGACCCCGACCGCAACCCCGCCCACTGTGTTCGACAACCTGCGCGCCCCGGTGTTCATCGTGCCGCGTAGCGCCGACCTGGAGGTGGAAGACAACACGACCCGCCGCAAACTCGTGGCCCCGGCAACCGGCTCCGGCCCGAAGTTCACTGTGACAGGCTTCAAGCTGACTGGCCTATCCGTACCGGTCAAGGCCGACCTGGGAGTTCTGCTGGCCAAATACGTCGGCTCCGACCGCAGCTTCGACGACCTGGAGGCGGCCGCAGAGGCCTTGCAAACCGCCATACGGCAGGAGGGCCTGTTTCTGGCCCAGGTGGACATACCGCCGCAAAAGCTCGAAGGCGGCACGGTGGAACTGCGCGTGTTCGAAGGTCGGCTCGAGCAGTGGGAACTGGCCCCGTTGCCGGACGGGCTGGCGGTCGCGCGCGAGCAGATCGAGGCCATCCTGAACCACCTGAAGCCGGGTGACCTGCTGAACGTGGACGCGATCGAGCGGGTGTTGTTTCTGCTGTCCGACCTGCGCGGGATTGTCGTCAAATCGGTCATCGAGCCGGGCACCGGGCCCGGCACCGCCAGGCTGGTGGTAAGTACCGAGCCGGGGCGCCGATTCGAGAAGTCGGCCGACTTCGACAACTTCGGCTCGATCTACACCGGCGAGTACCGCTTCAGCGGCTCGATTGCCGTCAACTCACCGTTCGGGTCGGGTGACTTTTTCAAGCTCAGCGGCAACCTGTCCACCAACGGCGGGCTGTTTTTCGTGCGGGGCGCATACCAGACGCCGGTAGGCGGCTCGGGCCTCAAGCTCGGCGCGGCCGTGTCGGCGCTGTCGTACAAGCTGGGTACGGTGAGCTTCGCCACAGCGCAGGCCAGCGGCAATGCCGCGGTCTACAGCGTGTATGCGCTGTATCCGCTGGTGCGCAACCGCAATTTCAACACCTTCGCCCAGGCGAACTACGACCGGCGGAACTTCGAAGACAAGTTCTTTCCGCTGGTCAAGAACAAACACTCCGATGTGCTGAGTCTGGGGCTAGTGGGTGATTCACGCGACCAGGCGCTGGGCGGGGGAATCAACAACTACTCGCTCGGCCTGACATTCGGCCACTTGGCGCTGAGTGCAGAGCAGCTCGCCGCAGACCGGGGCGGCGCCGGCCGCAAGGTCAACGGCAGCTTTGGCAAGCTCAATTACGGCGCCGGCCGCCAGAACCTGCTGTGGGGCAATCCCGACAACATCCAGGACCGCCTGGTGCTTTATGCCTCGTGGCAGGGCCAGCGGGCATCCAAGAACCTGGACAACTCCGAGAAGTTCAGCCTGGGCGGTGCGTCCGGCGTGCGTGGTTACGCCAGCGGCGAAGGCAGCGGTGACAGCGGCGACCTGCTGAGCTGGGAACTGCGCAAGAGCGTCTTTGGTGAAAAGCTGCAGGGCGACCTGGTGATTTCGCTGTTTGGCGACTACGGCCGGGTGACGGTCAACCGCCACCCGCTCGTGGCGGATCTGGTGCGCACCATCAGCCTGGCCAGCCACGGTGTGGGGCTGACCTGGGCCGTGCCGGACAACTTCCTGCTCAAACTTTCCCTGGCGCGGCGCGGCTCCTACGTTCCGGTGGCGGACCCGGACCCGCGGCGAACGCGGTTGTATGTCAGCCTGAGCAAGACCCTGTGAGTCAACCGCGGCGACCGGCACCGATATGAACCGAAACCTGTTTCGCCTTGTTTTCAGCCGACAGCGGGGCATGCTGGTGGCCGTGGCCGAGACCGCTGTGGGCAACGGCAAGGCAGCGTCCGGCGCGGCCGGCGCCATGGCTGCGGTGTTACTGCTTGCCGCCGGTCTGGCAACCTGGGGCGACGCCCATGCGCAACTGCTGCCCAGTGGCGGTGTGGTGCAGGCCGGCCAAATCAGCATCGGCACGCCCACGGCCAACAGCCTGGTGGTACAGCAGCAAAGCAACCGCGCCGTGATCGACTGGCTGGATTTTTCCATTGGCAGCGGCAACCGGGTTCAGTTTGTGCAGCCCGGCAGCGGCAGCGTGGTGCTCAACCGCGTCACGGGCAGCCAGCAATCGAGCATTCTTGGGCAACTCGTCGCCAACGGCGGCGTGTTTCTGACCAACCCCAACGGCATCCTGTTTGGCGGCAATGCACAGGTCGATGTGGGGCACCTTGTCGCCACCACGCTCGGCATCACCAACAACGACTTCATGGCCGGCCAGGTCGCATTGGCGGGCGCGTCGGGTGCATCGGTGGTCAACCGGGGCAACATCAGCGGTTCGAGTGTGGCGCTGGTGGCGGCCGAGGTGGTCAATAGCGGCAGCGTCTCCACGACGGCAGGCGCCACGGCGCTGGTGGCGGGGCAGTCGGTCGACCTGGACTTCAACGGCGACAGGTTGCTGGCCGTGCGCGTGAACCTGGGCAGCGAAGGTGGCCGGATCGAGCACAGCGGCGCCATCAACGCCGACACCTCGGGCCGCGTCATCATGACCGCGGCCGCCAGGGATGCGCTGCTCAATACCGCCATCAACGTGACGGGTCGTATCAGCGCACGGGGCGCCACTGTCAGGGGCGGTGAAGTGTTTCTGGATAGCGGGGCAGGGGGAGCCACCCGGCTCGATGGCGCGCAGATAACGGTCACTTCCGACCAGGGGCGCGGCGGCACGGCCACCGTGCTGGGAGCCCGGGTCGATATCGCTGGCGACAGTGTTGTCGACGCGTCCGGCGGCGCGGGCGGCGGTATCGTCCTGGTGGGTGGCAACTACCAGGGCCGGGGGCAGGAAAGAAACGCATTGCTTGCCAACCTCGGGCCGCAGTCCAGGCTGGTGGCCGACGCGACGCAACGCGGCAACGGCGGCACGGTGGTCGTCTGGTCCGACAAAGCCACGCTGATCGAGGGCCGGATCAGCGCCCGCGGAGGCACCCTGTCGGGCGACGGCGGTTTCGTCGAAACCTCGGCCAAGGAATTGCTGGGCGTGGCGGCCGGCGCGTCGGTGGACGTCGGAAGTCGGAATGCATCGGGCAGACCTGGCACGTGGCTGCTCGATCCAAGGGATGTCGAGATAGTCGACAAGAGCAGTGCCGTCGCAGCGGCCGTCGGAACCAACAACCCTTCGATTGGCAGTGGCACCTACCAGGTCAACAGAGATTCCATACAAACCGCTCTCGGTACCGGCAACGTGACTATCACGACCAACGCGGCTGGCACTGCCCCCAATAACTCGGGGGACATTGTTGTGAAGGATGACGTGAACTGGACTGGGGATACAACGCTGACGCTGCAAGCCAGCCATGACATCAGGTTTGACAAAGACGTCAAGGTGACCTGGACCGGGACCGGGACCGGGAGTTCAGGGCAGCTGGTTCTGTCCGCCTCGACGGGCATGATCGACACGGCCAAGGGCAGCTCGAGTACTTCCGTGCGTTCCTTGAACGCGACCGCGGGCATCACCGGCACGACCACGGGAAACACCATCAAGTTCGGCACAACGACGGTGAGCGGCAACTTGAACGCGACGGCCACCGGCGACGTCAGCCAGGGCGGCGTACTGACGGTCGGTGGCACCACGATCATCGCTGCCGGCGCGGGCAATGTGACGCTGAACAACGCGGGCAACAAATTCACCGGGCCCATCAGCTCCACGGGCACAGGTGCGGTGGTGATCAGCAACGACATTGCCACCGTGCTGGGCGCCATTGGCGCCAGCGGCCCGGGTCTTGCCGCCGCCAGCCTGACCGTGACGACGACGGACGACGATGTGACGCAGAGTGGTCCCGCCATGGTGAGCGGTGCCACAGTCATCGCCGCTGGCGCAGGCAATGTCGCTCTGACACAGGCCAACAACTTCAACAGTGTCGCTGTCACGGGTGGTGCGGTGAGCATCACGGACAGCAACGCGCTGGTGCTGGGTGCCATCAACGCCACCAGCCTGACGCTGAACACCTCGGGCGCGGTAACGCAGAATGGGGCCGCCGTTGTGAGCGGCGCCACGACGGTGAACG
>JANLQZ010000394.1:0-3475 GCA_031368125.1 Betaproteobacteria bacterium | reverse complement strand
CGCATTGCGGTGTACTGCGACGGGCCCGGGCTGGAACCAGTTACACGCAGTTATGCGGAGTTGCAGCAATCCGCCAATCGGCTGTCCAACGCCTTGCTGGTGCTCGGCGTGGAGCGCGGTGACCGGGTCGCCATCGTGATGCCGCAGTGTTTCGAGACCGCTGTAGCGTACATGGCGGTGTGGCAGATGGGGGCGGTCGCGATGCCGCTGTCGGCCTTGTTCGGGCCGCAGGCACTCGAGTTCCGCCTGCATGACAGCGAGGCGGTGGTCGCCATCTGCGACGCCGGCGTGATCGAGCGCCTGTCTTCGGTGCGGGAAAGCTGCCCCATGTTGCACACGGTGATCCGGGTCGGGGCCCAGGAGGCGGACCGCAACCCGGAGTTCGGCTCGGTGCTGGCCCAGGAACCAGACCGGTTCACTCCCAAGCCGACATTTGCCGGCGAGGCCGCGATCCTGATCTACACCAGCGGTACCACCGGCCAGCCGAAGGGCGCGTTGTTGCCACACCGCGCGCTGATCGGCAACCTCAGCGGCTTTGTCTGCAGCCAGAACTGGTTTGGCTTCGATCCCGCTGTGCCCGGCGCGCCATCGCGCAGCATCTTCTGGTCGCCCGCGGATTGGGCCTGGACCGGCGGCCTGATGGACGCGTTGTTGCCGACCCTGTACTTCGGCCGGCCGATCGTGGCCTGGAACGGGCGCTTCAGTCCGCAGACCGCGTTCGAGCTGCTCGAAAAATACGCGGTGACGCACAGCTTCCTGTTTCCGACCGCGCTCAAGGCGATGATGAAGGCCTACCCCCGCCCGCGAACGCAGTTCAGGTTGTCGCTGCAGGCGCTCATGAGCGCGGGCGAGGCCGTCGGTGATGCGGTTTTCGACTATTGCCGGGATCAACTGGGCGTGACCGTGAACGAGATGTTCGGGCAGACCGAGATCAACTACATCGTCGGCAACTGCGCCATGGGTGGTGCGCCAACCGCCCGCGTGGGCTGGCCGGCCAGGCCGGGCAGCATGGGCAGGCCTTACCCCGGGCACCGTGTGGTGGTGCTGGACGACGCGGCACAGGAGTGCGCTGTCGGAGTACCCGGCGATGTGGCGTTGAACCGCCTCGATGCGCATGGCCACCCCGACCCGATCTTCTTCCTGGGTTACTGGAAGAACCCGGCGGCCACGGCGGCGAAGTTTTCCGGCGACTGGTGCCGTACCGGGGATCTGGCGACACGCGACGCCGATGGTTACCTGTGGTACCAGGGGCGCGCGGACGATGTGTTCAAAGCCGCCGGTTACCGTATCGGCCCGGGTGAAATAGAGAACTGCCTGGTCAAGCATCCGGCCGTTGCCAATGCCGCGGTGGTGCCGAAGCCGGACCGAGAGCGCGGCGCGGTGGTGAAGGCCTACGTCGTCTTGTCGGAGCAGTATTTGCGCGATCGCGGGCGGCACGGCGACGACACGCTTGACTTCGACACGGCGCTGGTGGCGCAGCTGCAGGAGCATGTGCGCGGCAAACTGGCGCCTTATGAATATCCCAAGGAGATCGAGTTCGTTGCCGACTTGCCGATGACCACCACCGGCAAGGTGCAGCGCCGGGTATTGCGGCTGCAGGAAGAATCACGCGCTGCGCAACACGCCGGGCCTGGCGCGTCCTGATCGACGACCACCCGGTTTGACTGGTACACCCACATGAACAAGATCCGCCTCGGCCACAGTGACCTGGAGGTTTCGCGCATTTGCCTCGGAACCATGACCTTTGGCGAGCAGAACACCGAGGCCGAAGGCCACGCACAACTCGACTACGCGCTGGAGCAGGGCGTCAACTTCATCGATACGGCCGAGATGTACCCGGTCGTGGCGCGGGCCCAGACCTACGGCGACACCGAGCGCATCATCGGGACCTGGCTGGCGAAGAACCCCGGACGGCGCCGGCAGATCGTGCTGGCCAGCAAAATGGCTGGCCCGGCACGTGGCATGAACTGGATACGGGGCGGCGGCGCGCCGAACCGCGAGAGTGTGGTGCAGGCCTGTGATGCGAGCCTTGCGCGGTTGCAGACCGACTGCATCGACCTGTACCAGATCCATTGGCCGAGCCGCAACGTCCCGCTTTTCGGCACGATCTATTTCGACCCGGGCGCGGAGCGCGAGGTGCCCTCGGTGCACGAACTGCTCGAGGGTATGGCCGACCTGGTGCGGGCCGGCAAGATCCGGTACGTAGGTCTGTCCAACGAGACGCCCTGGGGGGTGATGGAGTTCTCCCGGCTCGCCAGGGAACACGGCCTGCCGCGCGTGGCGAGCCTGCAGAATGCCTACAGCCTGCTCAACCGGCACGTTGAAAACGGGTTGGACGAAGTCTGTTTTCGCGAGCAGGTCGGTATTCTGGCCTATTCCCCGCTGGCCTTCGGCCGCCTGACCGGAAAGTACGACAAGGGCGGTTTCACGAAGGACGGAAAACCGGTCGGCCGACTGACCATTTACCCGCCGACCTGGAGCCCCAGGTACATGCGCCCGGAGACGATCCTGGCAACCCGGCGGTACGCGCAGATCGCCAAGGCCTACGCGTTGACGCCGACCCAGCTCGCGCTGGCGTTCTGCCTGCACAAGACCTGCATTGCCAGCACCATTGTCGGCGCCACGTCGCAGGAGCAGCTCAAGCAGTGCCTGGAAGCTGGCGCCGTCGAGTTGCATGGCGATGCGCTGGAGGCCATCGACGCGGTGCGCTGGGACCTGCGCGACCCGGCGCAGTAGGCGTGCGCGATGGCGCGGCGCGACCACGTGTCGGAAACCCCGGCGACGCGGTTCCTGCGCGGGCATGGGGTCGCCTTCACGGAACATGTCTACCCGTACCTGGAGCACGGCGGGGCCGTGCACAGTGCCAGGGCGCTCGGCGTGGACCCGTACACGGTCGTCAAGACACTCGTGATGCAGGACGAGCGCGCCCGGCCGCTGCTGGTGCTGATGCACGGCAACCGCCAGGTCAGCACCAGGAACCTGGCACGCCAGATCGGCGCAAAAACTGTAGAACCGTGCGCGCCGGACGTTGCCAGCAGGCACAGCGGTTACCTGGTCGGTGGAACCTCACCGTTCGGCACGCGCAAGGCGATGCCGGTGTATTTCGAGCAGTCGATCCTCGCATTGCCCTCGATACTGATCAACGGCGGCCGGCGCGGCTACCTGGTGCGCCTGGCCCCGGCCAGGTGCGTCGAGTTGCTGGACGCGCGACCGGTCCACTGTGCGCTGGCAGAATGAGACCGCGGTCCAACACCGGACCGCGCCAACAAAGACGGCGCCGGAGACCCACTTGGAACCACTCAAAGCCTATTTCCCCCTGCTCGCCACAATTGCCGCCTACCTGACCGGTTCGCTCTCGTTTGCCGTCATCGTGAGCCGCGTTTTCGGGCTGCACGATCCGCGCACCTACGGCAGCAAGAACCCGGGTGCCACCAACGTGCTGCGCTCGGGCAGCAAGCCGGCGGCCGTCGTCACG
>JANLQZ010000709.1:0-2260 GCA_031368125.1 Betaproteobacteria bacterium | reverse complement strand
CTGCTGTAATCCCACTGGAGAATTGGCCATGGCCAAAGAAGAACTGATTGAAATGAGTGGGCTGATCACCGAGGTCTTGCCCGATTCGCGCTTTCGCGTGACGCTCGACAACGGCCATCAGCTGGTGGCATACACCGGGGGAAAGATGCGCAAACACCATATTCGCATCATTGCCGGTGACAAGGTGTCGATCGAGCTCTCGCCGTACGACCTGAGCAAGGGCCGCATCACTTTCCGGCACATTGCCGGCCGCGGTCCCGGGCCGCAGCGCACGTCGCATTGATCGATCCTGCCAAACAGGCAGCCCGGTTTCAGTACACAACCACGCCGCGAATCGATTCGCCGCGCTTCATCAGGTCGAAGCCCTTGTTGATGTCGTCCAGCGGCATCGTGTGGGTGATGAGATCGTCGATGTTGATCTTGCCGTCCATGTACCAGTCCACGATCTTCGGCACGTCCGTGCGTCCCCGCGCACCACCGAAAGCCGAACCCTCCCATTTGCGCCCAGTGACCAGCTGAAACGGCCGCGTGCTGATTTCTGCGCCGGCTTCGGCAACACCGATGATGATGCTGCGGCCCCAGCCCTTGTGGGTGCACTCCAGCGCCTGCCGCATGACGCGGGTATTGCCGATGCATTCAAAGCTGTAGTCGGCGCCGCCGTCAGTGAGTTGGACGATCCGGTCGACCAGGTTGCCGCCGGCGGCTTCCAGAGCAGCCGGGTCGATGAAGTCGGTCATGCCGAACTTGCGCGCCATCGTTTCGCGCGCCGGGTTGAGGTCGACCCCGATGATCTTGTCGGCGCCCACCATTCTTGCTCCCTGGATGACGTTCAGGCCGATGCCTCCCAGACCGAACACCACGACGTTCGCGCCCGCCTCGACATTGGCCGTGAACAGCACAGCCCCGATACCGGTCGTCACGCCGCATCCGATGTAACAAACCTTGTCGAATGGTGCGTCCTTGCGGATTTTCGCCAGCGCGATCTCCGGTACCACCGTGTAGTTGCTGAAGGTGGACGTGCCCATGTAATGGAACACGGGTTTGCCGTCCATGCTGAACCGGCTGCTGGCGTCGGGCATCAGGCCCTTGCCCTGCGTGCCCCGGATCAACTGGCAGAGGTTGGTCTTGCGCGACAGGCAAAACTTGCATTGGCGGCATTCCGGCGTGTAGAGAGGGATCACGTGGTCGCCAATTTGCAGGCTGGTCACGCCCGCACCGATGTCCACGACCACGCCTGCACCTTCATGCCCCAGGATGGCGGGGAACAGGCCCTCCGGGTCAGCGCCCGAGAGCGTGTAGTAGTCGGTGTGGCAGATCCCGGTGGCCTTGATCTCGACCAGGACCTCGCCAAATCTCGGGCCATCGAGGTCGACAGTTTCAATGCTCAGTGGTGCGCCGGATTTCCATGCCACGGCTGCTTTTGTCTTCATGGGTGAGTTGTCGGTTAGCTGGTGTTCCGTTGACTATATACGCAGTACGCACCGGTAACTTGGCCTGGGCGCGAGCGCCGCGGCAGCACCATTTTTGCTGCGGGCAAAACTTCGTGCTGTATATACTTGCCGCCATATCCATAGCCGAGGGGTTTGCGTGGAACTCTCTTCCAGCGTTCTGGGTGCGGTGCGTGTTATCTCGGTCCAGGGGCGCCTTGACCACGCACATGCGAAGGCGTTTGAATCGGCTCTGGCCCCGCATCTGGTGGACTGCTCGTTGTCGGGCACCCCGGTGGTGCTGGATTTCTCCAACGTGGCATACATCAGCAGCGTCGGATTGCGCGTGCTCTTGCTTGCGGCAAAGCAGGTCAAGGCCCAGCAAGGCGGTATTGCGATCGCTGCCTTGACACCGATCGTGACCGAGGTGTTCCAGGTCAGCCATTTCAACATGGTGCTCAAGGTGTTCGACGATGTGGCCTCGGCCGCAGCCGAATTGGCGCCATGAAGCTTAAGTTCTGGGGCACCAGGGGCTCGATTCCGGTGTCGCTCACGGCGCCGGATGTCCGGGCCAGGCTCATCGCCGCACTGCGAGGGGCCGCGGGCCGCCGCTTCGAGCAGCCGGGCGAGATGGACGCCTACATCGACGGCCTCGGCTTTGACATTGCCGGAACCTATGGCGGCCACTCGAGTTGTGTGCAGATCGATACCGGGGGTCCGCAGCACATCATCCTGGACCTTGGCACCGGCGTACGCCCATTTGGCCAACACATGTTGGAGCGTTTTGGGCCGGCGGTGCCACAGACCTACCACGTTTTCATGTCCCATCTGCA
>JANLQZ010000569.1:0-1637 GCA_031368125.1 Betaproteobacteria bacterium | reverse complement strand
GCGCATGCACCGGCACCCGGGTGATGTCGTCGCCACCGAGCAGCACGCGCCCGGCCCCCGGTCGGTAAAAGCCCGAGATGGTGTTGAACAGGCTGGTCTTGCCGGCACCGTTGGGGCCGATCAGCGCCGTGATCTGGCCAGCAGGCGCCTCGAAGGAGACACCGCGCAAGGCGTGCACCCCGCCGAAACGCAGGTCCACACCTTCGACCGCCAAAGACAGGCCGCTCGCGGTGGATACACGACGGGATGGGACGATTTCTGACACATTAGTACACTACCACACAATACGCATGTGGACGTCAGTATTTTCCCTGATCACCGCAGCGCCCGGTCGACTCCGCCGGATGTCAGCCACCGGCCTCGCCGGCCACGTCCTGCTCCCAACTGGCATCGTCCAGACGGGCCATGCGCGGATAGTGCTGCGCAAAGATCGCCAGGATCTCCTGGCGCGGCAGGTCGTCGAACTCGCCGCGAAAACGCACGTACTCCATGTGCCGCTGCCCGGCCCGGTCGAACGGGTGGTAGATGGAGTCTTTGGTGCCATCGAACTCCAGCGTGTGCATGTTCATCTTGTTGCAAAGTTCGACATTGAATGCCGGGGTCGCCTTGACCCAGCGTCCCTCGAGTTCGATGGCCGTATATCCGTGGCCATAGAACATGTCGGTCCCCATCACCTCACGCAACCGGGCTGTCGAGAGGTGGTTGCGCACATCGGCCAGACCCACGCGCGCCGCTATGCCCACCGCCCGGCATGCCGCCGCCAGCAGCGCCGCCTTGGGCACACACCAGCCGAAGCCGTCCGCCAGCACCTGGCTGGCCTTGAGGCCCTGCACCGAGAGGTCGATCCGGTAGGGGTCGTAGCGAATCCCGTCGCGCACCGCGTAGTACAGCTTGACGGCCCGCTCGCGCGGGTTGTTCGCGCCCTCGATGGCCGCGCGGGCCAGGGCGAGCACCGCCGGGTGGTCGGCGTCGACCATGGCCGCCGGACCGGCAGCCGTTGGCATAACGTTCATGGTCCTCGGCCCAGGTCAGACTTCGTCGGATTGCAGATACTGCAGCAGGTTGGCCTTGATCGCCACCAGCGCACCGGTGGTCGATTCCAGCCTGGCGTCGTCCAGGCCCGACAGGATCCTGGCGTTCATGCGGTGGTTGATCTTGCGCATGTCCATCACGAGCTGCTTGCCGTTGGGCTCCAGGAAAATCCGGTTGACCCGGCGGTCGGCGGCATCCGGTTCGCGCCGCAGAAACTCGGATTTTTCGAGCCGGTCGATCAAGCCGCCAATGGCCACCTTGCCGATATCGAGTTGTTCGGCCAGCTCCGACTGGGTCATGCCGTCTTCCCGCGACAGATAGGCCAGCACCCACCACTGCGAGCGCGTGATGTTCAGGGGCTTCATGCACCGATCAAAGGCGCTGCGTCGCAGGCGCGACACGTCATGGATCAAATACCCGAGCCGCAATTCCCAATCGATGTCGTGTTTCTTGACCGCCATAAGTACCCTTCGCCCTTCCGGGCCTGTTGTTGTCTCGCAGAGACTACCTATCGCGCACAAGCCACATCGGGAAAACCCTCGGCCCGGGTGGCGCCAAAGCAGTTGCCAACATATCGTTCGCTAGCGTATCATGCATCACAGCAA
>JANLQZ010000367.1:0-3297 GCA_031368125.1 Betaproteobacteria bacterium | reverse complement strand
CGTGGCGCTGCTGCTGGCCCTTGAACACCGGGCCCAGCGGCGCATGCGTTTTGCCACCGGCCGTGGCGCACGCGCGAACGCGGACGCATTGCCCGTGGTGCTGCGGGGTCGCGCCCGATGGATGGCCTGGGGCGTGTGCGGCGCGCCGGTGCTGATGGGGTTCGTGCTGCCGGTGCTCTTCATGCTGCGCCCGCTGCTGGCCGACTGGCGGCTGTTGCCCTGGGGCCGGTTCATCGAGTGGTCGCTCAACAGCATGCGGCTGGGGCTGGTCACGGCCGTGTTGTCGGTCGCGGTGGCCTTGCTGCTGGCATTTGCCGTGCGCAGCCGGTCGGATGCCGTCACGCGGCTGGTGGTGCGACTGGCCGGCCTGGGTTACGCCGTCCCCGGCGCGGTGATCGTGGTCGGTTTGCTGCTGCCGGTGGGCTGGCTGCAGGCGGCCGCGCCGCAATCCGGCGTGGGTTTCTACATCACCGCCACATCACTTGGGCTGGTCTGGGCTTACCTGGTGCGTTTTTGCGCCGTGGCGCTGCAGTCGGTGCAAAGCGGCTACACGCGTATCCCGACCAGTTTCGACGACTCCGCGCGCACGCTCGGCAGCACCGGGTTCGGCTTGATGGTGCGGGTGCACTGGCCGCTGCTGCAGCGCTCGACGGCCGCGGCGGCGTTGCTGGTGTTCGTGGACGTGATGAAGGAGCTGCCCGCCACCATGGTGCTGCGTCCGTTCAACTCCGACACGCTGGCGGTTGTGGCCTACCAGCTGGCACGCGACGAACGGCTGGGTGAGGCGGCGTTGCCGTGCCTGGCGCTGGTGCTGGTGGGGCTGATCCCGGTGGTGCTGCTGAGCCGCACCTTGCGCGCGCGTGCGCGCTGAGCGCCACCACGTGCGGATTCACGCGTGTTCGAGGACTTCGGCCAGTGGCCGGCGTGCTGATGCCGGCAGCTGGTTGTCGGCATAACCGAGCCGCAACAGGACCTGCGGGAAACCGGGCCGTCCGAGCAGGTGCTGCAGTTTGAAGCGCAGCGCCGGTACCTGCATCGGCTGGTTCAGGAATGACGCCTGCAGGCCCGGCCCGCATGCCACCAGCAACACCCGCTGCCACCGTCACGCACCAGAAAAACCCAGGGTTGCGTGTTGTGGCTCGACGGCGCCTGGATTGCCTGCTGCACCGGCTCCCGTTTGTCATTGCGGACCCGATCCGCAATCCACATCCCTCACGGGCTGGAGGCCGGGTCGAGCCCGGCATGAGTGCGCATATGCTGGTGATGTTTCGTTTCCCCTGTGGCAGTGCGGCCGGCACTGGCAGGGCCTGGGTGCGCGACAGCAAAACCATCGCGGCCGTTTGGGCCAAAGCAAGGCCCGGCCGACTCGTGATGGCGCTGGGCTACCATCCACATCGTACGGGCCTGTCGCCCGCGCCGACCACAGCCAAGCGGAGACAACCATGAGCCCGTCCTTCCTACGCCGACGTACGCTGGCCGCAGTGGCGCTCGCCGCGCTGCACCTTGCAATTCCCCTGCGGGCCTACGCCCAGGCCGGCGCTTACCCCGACAAGCCGGTGCGCTTCGTGGTGCCGTACCCGCCGGGAGGCGGCACCGACGTGATCGCGCGCATCGTGCAGGAGCGTTTCCAGGCCGCGCTGGGCCAATCGATCCTGATCGACAACAAGGGCGGAGCCGGCGGATCGGTCGGCACGGAGCTGGTTTCCCGCGCAGCCCCGGACGGCTACACCGTGCTGTTCACGCTGAGTTCGCACACCATCAACCCGGCCATCTTTCCCAAGCTGTCCTTCGATACGGTGAAAGACTTCGAACCCATCGGCACCGTGGCTTCGCTGCCGCAGATCCTGGTGGCCAACCCGCAGCTGCCGGCCAACACCATTGCCGAGCTGGTCGCACTGGCCAGGGCCAAGCCGGGTACGCTTTCGTATGCATCGGTGGGCAATGGATCGCCGGGGCACCTGGCTGGAGAATTGTTCAAGCTGCGCACCGGCACCCAGATGACACACATCCCCTACCGCGGCGGCGGCCCGGCCGTGACCGACGTGATCGGCGGCCAGGTGCCTCTGCTGTGGGTGTCGATTCCCGCCGCCGCGCAATTCGTAAAAACCGGCAAGCTCAAGGCGCTGGGCGTGTCCACGCTCAAACGCAGCGCCGCGTTCCCGGACCTGCCCACGCTGCAGGAGGCCGGCGTCGCCGATTTCGAGGTCGACTCCTGGTATGCGATGTTCGTGCCAGCGAAGACACCCCGGGCCGTCGTCGACCGGCTGAACAAGGCGCTCAATACCGTCGTGGCCGAGCCCGCCATCCGTGAAAAGCTGCTGGCCCAGGGTGCGGAGGGTGTGGGTGGCACACCCGAGGCGCTGGGTGCCACGGTCGCGGCCGAGTTGCCCAAATGGGCCAAACTCGCGCGCGACGCGAACATCAAGGCGGATTGAAATGCCCGCGACCACAACCGAAGTCGAAACGCTGGTGGCCGGCCTGGTGGCGCGCGCCCGTGCAGCGCAAGCTATTGCCGAGGTCTACGACCAGGCCCGCGTGGACGAACTGGTGGCCGCGGCGGGCTGGGCCATCATCGAGCCGGGCCGCAACCGCGAACTGGCCGAGCTGGCGGTGGCCGACACCGGCATCGGCAACGTCCTGGACAAGCTGCGCAAGAACCACCGCAAGACCCTTGGCCTGCTGCGCGACCTGCAGGGTGCAAAGTCGGTCGGCGTGATTTCCGAGGATGTCGCCAAAGGCCTGACCGAGATCGCGCGGCCGGTGGGTGTGGTGTGCGCGATCACGCCGTCCACCAACCCGGGCGCGACACCGGCCAACAAGATCATCAACGCGCTCAAGGGCCGCAACGCCGTGATCGTGGCGCCTTCTCCCAAGGGCTGGGGCACCTGCCAGCGGCTGGTCTCGTTCATCCACGCCCAGTTCGACCGCATCGGGGCTCCGCGCGACCTGGTGCAGCTGTTGCCCGCGCCGGTCAGCAAGGCCTCGACGCTGGAGTTGATGCGCCAGTGCGACCTGGTGGTGGCCACCGGCTCGCAGGCCAACGTGCGCGCCGCTTACGCCAGCGGTACGCCGGCCTTCGGTGTCGGCGCCGGCAACGTGGCCGGCATCGTGGACGAGAGCGCCGACATCGAACTCGCGGCCGACCGCATCCTGTGCTCCAAGACCTTCGACAACGCCACCAGTTGTTCGTCCGAGAACAGCCTGGTGGTTGTCGACAGCGTGCGTGCGCCGCTGCTCGCGGCACTGGCCGCGCGCGGTGCGGTGTTGCTGGATGCTGCCCAAAAGGACACGCTGCGC
>JANLQZ010000359.1:0-8843 GCA_031368125.1 Betaproteobacteria bacterium | reverse complement strand
CCTGGAGCGCCGCAGCGACGGTGAACCGCACGAACGCAACGCCCAGCTGGCAGAACATTACGAGCGCGCCCAACTCTGGTCGAAGGCGCTCGACTACCTTGTCCTGGCCGGCGAACGCTCGCAGGCGCTGTTTGCCATGCGCGATGCATTGCACTGGCTGGACCGTGCGGTCGCGCTGTGCGAGTCGCACCCGGGGTCGCTGACCGAGGGCCAGCAGCTGGCGATCTATGGACGACGCGGGGTGGCACGTGCGCAGGCCGGACAGACCGAGGGCGCCGTCGCCGATATTCGCCGCGTTGTCGACGCGGCGCGCGCCGCCGGCGAACGCGCGACGACACGTGACGCGCTGGTCCAGCTCGGCATGGCCTACCGGCGCGCGGATGCGTATCACGAGGCGACAACCTGCCTCACGGAAGCCCTGGCCGAGTCGCTCGCCATGAACGACGAGCGCCATGCCGCCGATACGCTGTATCACCTGGGTACGGTGGCCTGGAGCACCGGGCGCAATGACGAGGCGATCAGGTTGCACCAGCAGGCGGTCGGGATCTGCGAGCGCACCGGATTGGCCGACCTGGTTGCGGTCCAGGCCTACCACGGACGCGGCGAGGCGCATTTCGCGAATGCCGAGCCTGCGCCGGCGATCGCATGTTTCACCCGATCGCTCGAACTTGCCCGCGACATCGGTGACAGGAGTTACGAATGCGAGAACCTGATGATGATCGCTCACGCATGCTCCGGCTCGAAGGGGCTTGGCGACTACCCGCGCGCCATGGCGAACTTCAAGGCGGCAATCGACATCGCCCGCTGCGCTGACTTGCAGTGGCACATGGGGCCGACACTGCTGGGCCACGACCATGTGCGGGCCTGCACGGGTCATTACGGCCTGGCCTGGACCGGCATGCAGAAGACCATGCGCTGGCTGGAGGATCTGCGTCAGACGCGTTACCAGCTCATCGCCCACGATTTCATCGGCGGTTTGCTGCTCGACCTGGACCAGAACGAACTGGCGATCGCGCAATTCGAGCGCGGGCTCGCGCTCGGGCGCGCCACTGGCATCTTGTTCTGGCGCGCTGCGATCGACACCGGGCTCGCCGTCGCTCGCGCGCGGCTCGGGCAACCGGCGGACGCAAGCGCGCTGCGCGACACGCTGGAGCAGACGCGCCGCACGTCGGAGCGGTATTTGTCGGTGCGTTGTATCGACGGGTTGGCGGAGATCGCGCTCGCGGCGGGAGACCTGCGCCGCTGCCGCGCGTACGCGAACGAACTGCTCGCGATCGCCGAGCGAAACGGCCTGCGCGAGTTC
The DNA here is from genome assembly GCA_031368125.1 of Betaproteobacteria bacterium. Classification (GTDB taxonomy): domain Bacteria; phylum Pseudomonadota; class Gammaproteobacteria; order Burkholderiales; family Burkholderiaceae_C; genus CAISIP01. Next base: position 7,540 of record JANLQZ010000359.1, on the reverse strand, counting down.
GAGGCGGCCGCGCGGCGCTGGCGCGGCGAGGTTTTTCTTGCCGAAAAGTCCTGCAAGCAGGCGCAAGTCGAGTTGTCCCGGGCTGCGGCGATGGCGCACGCTGTCGGTCGCGTGCGCCTTGAGCTCGATTGCGAGGCCGCGCTCGCTCGCCTGTTTCTGGCGCAGGGAAAGAGCGGCGCCGCACAACACCACGGTGACACGGTGCGGGCGCTCGCGACGGCCATCGGGGCGAGCCTGGAGTCCTCGGGACTCGAGGCGCGACTGCGCCTGCCGGCCGACGTGTGTTGATGCGCAGCGGCGGACTTCGGTCCCCGCGGTCGTTGTAAACGCACTGCCGGGTTGGCCGGTTCGCCGTGGATCCGGGCCGGCGCCAGGGGCTGGGATAATCCGGCGCATGCCCCAGCCCAAGCCCATCGCCCCCGACCGCTGGAGAGTCTGCGTGGCGCCGATGATGGACTGGACGCTGTGTTCAGCATTCATGCGGGTTGCGGCGGGGGCTGTAGCAGTTCTGTAGCACGGGAGTCGAGGTGCTTGGAGCCATCGCTCGGGGTCGGTTGGACCGACGACGCCATCCCGGGCCGGCGTCGTCGGCGCCAGACAGGGTTTGCGTCAACTGATAGAATTTGCTCTATCAATTGGGAGTACGCCGCATGTACGCAGCCGTCGTCGAACCGAGCAAGATTGCCCAGGTCCTGGGCCTGCGCCGCAAGGTCACATCCATCGAGCAGTTGGCTCGACAGGTCGAAGCCGGCCTGCCCAAGGCTTCCCTCGGCGCCGTGGCGCGCCATGTGTATGGCACATCACCCGATGCGGCAGCCTTGATGCAGCGGGTCATTCCTTCGGCGACTTTCCACCGACGGGACGAAGACTTGAAGCCACAGGAAGGTGAGCGGGTGGAGCGTCTTGCGCGCGTGATCGCCACCGCGGAGCATGTGTGGGACAGCGTCGATGACGCGCGGGCGTTTCTATCCACCGGCCACGCCATGCTCGGCGGCAAGCGGCCGATCGAGGTGGCCTTGACCGAGTTGGGCGCGCGCCGCGTCGAGCACCTGCTCTGGTCGCTGTTCCATGGCGTCGCCGCGTAAGCACTCGGTCAGGGCGAGATCGAAGGCGGCGGCCGGCAAGCAGGCACCAGCGCAAGGCTGGCAGGCCTGGCGGATCGCCGATGGCCGATTCGATCCGTTCAGTCCAGTGGGTGCTTCGCTTGTTGGTGGCCGGTGGAATTCACCAGGCCTGGGTGTCATTTACGCCAGTCGTTCCTATGCGGGCGCGATGCTGGAATGCTTGGCCCATGCCGGCATCGGACGGGTGCCGCGCACCCATGTGGCAGTCGCGATCGCCATCGCGGAGGCAGTCGTCGTCGAGCGACACGACGCGAGTAGTCTGCCCGCCGGTTGGGACCGTGCGGATCTGCGTGTGGCCAGGGCCTTTGGTGACGCCTGGTTTCACGAGCAGAGAACGGCCGTGCTGGTCGTGCCCTCGGTTGTTGCGCGCAGGGAAGGCAACGTTCTCATCAACCCGCAGCATCCCGATTTCAGCAACATCGTTGCCAGCGCACCGGAACCAGTGGTCTGGGACGCTCGGCTGTTCGCTCCGAACTGAGTTCTGGCGTCGTGCGTGGCGGGGCAGGGCGCCTTGAGGCAGACCTTCAAGGCGGCCCCACCAACGAAGATCACCACTCGCGATCCCATGGAGCCGCCCTTCGTGGCGGGCTCTTGACGGCCATCTGCCGTCACTCACGACCGGCGGGTTTACGGCGGCCTGCTGTTGCAACTTGCCCCAGTGATTTCTGCGCCCAGGTCGACTTGCCGGCGAGTTGCTGTGGCGCCCTGACTTCCGGAATGGTCGCTCCGGAGTCATGGCCCGAAGCAGGTTGGACCGATGGCGCCATCGTGGTCCGCACCGCGAATACCGAGCATTGGTTTTGCCAACTGATAGCATCCGTTCCATCAATTGGGAGTGCTTCGCATGTACGCAGCCGTCGTCGAACCGAGCAAGATCGCCCAGGTGCTTGGCCTGCGCCGCAAGGTCACCTCCATCGAGCAACTGGATCAGCAAGTCGAAGCCGGTCTACCCAAGGCCTCGCTCGGTGCTGTGGCGCGCCATGTGTATGGCAGCTCACCCGATGCGGTAGCCCTCATGCAGCGGGTGATCCCTTCGGCTACGTTCCACCGGCGAGGCGAGGACTTGAAGCCGCGGGAAGGAGAGCGGGTGGAGCGTTTGGCGCGCGTGATCGCCACCGCAGAACATGTGTGGGACAGCGTCGACGACGCGCGTGGGTTCCTGTCCACCGGCCACGCCATGCTGGGCGGCAAGCGGCCGATCGAGGTGGCGCTGACAGCGCTCGGTGCGCGCCGCGTGGAGAACCTGCTCTGGTCGCTGTTCCATGGCGTCGCCGCCTGAGGACCCGGTCAGGGCGAGATCGAAGGCGCCAACCGTAAAACGGGCACCGGCGCCAGCCTGGCAGGCCTGGCGCATCGCCGATGGCCGGTTCGACCCGTTTAGCGCCGTGGGTGCCTCGCTCGTCGGTGGCCGTTGGAATTCGCCAGGCCTGGGTGTCATCTACGCCAGCCGTTCCTATGCGAGTGCGATGCTGGAATGTCTGGCTCATGCCGGCATCGGACAGGTGCCGCGCACCCATGTCGCGGTCGAGATTGCCATCGCAGGGGCGGTCGCCTTCGAGCACCACGACAACAGCGGTCTGCCGACCGGTTGGGACCATGCGGACCTGCGCGTGGCCCGAGCCTTTGGCGACGCGTGGATTCGCGAGTTGCGAACGGCGGTGCTGGTGGTGCCGTCGGTCGTGGCACGCAGGGAGGGGAACGTTCTCATCAACCCGCGGCATCCGGATTTCACCGGGATCGTCGCCGGCACGCCGGAGGCAGTCGTCTGGGATGCTCGGCTGTTCGGCTCGCACTGACCACCGGAGTACTGTGCCGCGGGGCAGGGCGCCTGGAGTCAGACCTGCGACTGTGCGCTACCGCAGATCGCCACGCGCGATGCCCTGAAGCCGCCCTTCGTGACGGGCTCTTGACGGCCATGGGACTGATATGGTCGCTCTCGTCAATCCGACTCTTGCATTCGGGTGAGTCGGGCCGGGTCAAGGGCGGGCGAAGCCCGGCGAAGCGAACCCTTGACGCGGCTCGATTCGCCCCTACGCTGCGGAGCTCGGTGCCAGCGTGGCTTTGCACGCATGGCCCCCGAGCCCGTCCGGCGGCGAGGACTGCCCCGCCCCTGGGGCGGGGATAGGGGTGGGGTGTGTCGGTCTGACTTTGCTTTGTTGCCAGGTGGCCTGCGGTGATGCGACACAAGTCCGCTGCCGCGACGATGGATCAGACTGATATCCGTGGGTTGGCTACCACCGTGCATCGATCCGTCAGGGAAGCTGCCTCGCTCTAAACACGCAGGTTGCCCCGAAGGGCCTTGCTGTCGATAGTCCAAGGGAGGATTCTTCCGATCGTGCTTCGTGCCGCATCACCCCATGCCACCTGGCCGTTGTGCTCCTGTCGTGGATCCGATGAGTTTTCTCAGTGCGCCTTTGCGCTGGAGGCTTGATGGGCGATGGACCACACGAAGCCGGCCAGCTCGCGGGCCACCGCTACGCAGACCTTGTTGACCTGCACGCCGCGTGACGACAAGCGCGCGAAGCGCCCGCACAAGCGCTGCTGGGCCTTCCAGGCGTGGTTGCGCAGGGGTTCGGGCAGGTCGCTGCTGCGCTGTCGCAGTTGCTGACTGATGCGCGCCGGGAAGCGGTAACTCCATGCCGCTTCGGTCAGCAGCCGCCTGGCATGGGCGTTGCCGGTCTTGGTGATTGAGCCGCGGCGAACGCTGTTACCGCTGGAGTGCTCAGATGGGACCAGCCCCAGGTAGGCCATCAACTGGCGTCAAATGCCACGGCACGCATGGCTGGTCGCTCGAGTACATCAGCGCCCAGTTGAAGGCCTCCGACGCCTACATCCGCGACTGCCTGCGGCGCATCGGCTGACCGTTTGCAGGCCGTCCCATGGGTGCCGGTGAGGCCTTCTGATCCCCTGACTTGGGAGCATGGACTGGCTAATCAAAAGGCCGTCCACCCACGAACGAGCCCCGCCGCCTTTGGCGAGCCGGGCTCGCGATCCGCCAAGTCAAGCTCTTAGTTTAGGCAACGGCGAAAACGAGCCCGCTTCGCGGGTTGCGGCCGAGATGCAATGACGGCTTTACTGCCAGGAGCCCGTACGTTCGGGCGTCTGCTCCGGGTCGAGGCTGTGTGAAAACTCCTTTTGATTGAGTGGATCTGCTCGCCTAAATTGTGGCAACGCGACGAAGCGGGCCACAGCATGAAGCGATTCATCGAGGGAGAAGAGCGAAGCCAGGTGACGTTGCTGCCGGAGTGTCTGGACGACTACATTGGCGAGGACAACCCGGTGCGCGTGGTCGACGCCTTTGTCGATGAACTGCCGCTGCAAAAGCTGGGCTTCGATGGCGCCGAGCCCGCGGCAACCGGCCGTCCGTCGTACCACCCTGCGGTGCTGCTCAAGATCTACATCTACGGCTATCTCAATCGCGTGCAGTCGAGCCGGCGCCTGGAGCGCGAGGCGCAACGCAACGTCGAGTTGATGTGGCTGACCGGGCGCTTAACTCCCGACTTCAAGACCATCGCCGACTTCCGCAAGGACCACGGCGATGCGATCCGCAAGGTCTGCCGCGAGTTTGTCGTCCTGTGCCGCCGGCTCAAGCTCTTCACCGATGGCATCGTGGCCATCGACGGCAGCAAGTTCAAGGCGGTCAACAACCGCGACAAGAACTTCACCGACCGCAAGCTCCAGGCGCGCATGGAGCAGCTCGAGGACAGCATCAAGCGCTACCTGGTCGAACTCGACCGGGCTGACCGTGACGCGACAGCTGTCCTGCCCAGCCGAGTCGAGCATCTCAAGGAGAAGATCGCCAAGGTCAAGCAGCAGATGCAAGCGCTCGGCGAGATCGGCGAACAGATGAAGGCATCCGAGGATGGCCAGATCTCACTCACCGACCCGGATGCGCGCTCCATGGCCACCAGCGGTCGCGGTACCGGCATCGTGGGCTACAACGTTCAGACCGCCGTGGACGCGAAGCATCACCTGATCGTCGCCCACGAGGTCACCAATGTGGGCCACGACCGAGACCAGTTGGCGAACATGTCCAAGCTTGCCAAGGTAGCCACCGGCGAGCGTGAACTGATCGCCATTGCCGACCGTGGCTACTACGAAGGCTACGAGATCCTCGAATGCGAGCAGGCTGGCATCGCCGCGCTCGTGCCCAAGCCGATGACCTCGAACAACCTGGCCGAGGGTCGCTTCGACAAGCGGGACTTCGTGTATGACGAGCACCGGGATGAATACCGCTGTCCGGCCGGGCAGATCGCCATCTACCGGTTCACTGCAGTCGAACATGGCAAGACGCTGCACAAGTATTGGTCCTCCGCTTGCCCTTCGTGCCCAATGAAGTCGCAATGCACGACTGGCTCGAACCGTCGGATCGTTCGCTGGGAGCACGAGAACATCCTCGAGCTGGTCCAGGAAAGGCTGGACGGTGCACCTGAGGCGATGCGGCTTCGTCGGCAAACCGTCGAGCACGTCTTCGGTACGCTCAAAGCCTGGATGGGTTCGGCCCACTTCCTCACCAAGACGCTGCCGCGAGTACGAACCGAGATGAGCTTGCAGGTTCTGGCCTACAACCTGAAGCGGGCGATGAAGATCCTCGGAACCGGGCCACTGATCGCAGCGATGAAGTTGCACGGGGGCTGAGCGCCCTCGAAGTTCACGCTCGGAGCCACGACGTTCGGCCACGTCGGTCACTTCGTCTCACGTCTGCCGCGGCAACACGCGCCGCCGATCCGGCGCAGCGTTTGCACACGGCCTCGGTCGTCAAACGTCCTACGGAACGCCAACCGGCCTGCCCGGCAGCAGGCATAGAGAGACGTCGCAGGGCGTCGTGAACATACGTGCCGGTCGTCGTCGCAGGTTGCCGCGGTGCTGTAGCAATCGCCGATTGTTGCCGTAGCAAATCCGTAGCAAATCCGTAGCACTGACGCGGTGCAGCGAGCCGCAAAGTGACCCCCCCACACCCGCCAAGCTGTCGCATGAGCATCCCTCGGAACCCATTGATTAAGATACATAAATTGGTTCGCTGCCAGGGGCGCCTCTGCATCGTCCCTCCCACCAATGTGTGGACCGAGAAAGAGAAAATTAGTGCAATCAAATCAACAACTTAGCCCCTGGCGCCTGTGTACTGCCCCGATGATGGACTGGACCGACCGCCATTGCCGCTACTTCCACCGCCTGCTGAGCAGCAAGGCCTTGCTGTACACCGAGATGGTCACCACCGGGGCCCTGGTTCATGGCGACGTGGCGCGCCACTTGCGTTTCAACCCGCAGGAGCACCCGGTGGCGCTGCAGCTCGGCGGCAGCGAACCGTCCGAACTGGCGCACTGCGCGCGGCTGGGCGAAGACTGGGGCTACGACGAGATCAACCTCAATTGCGGCTGCCCGTCCGAACGCGTGCAGCGCGGCTCCTTCGGCGCCTGCCTGATGGCCGAGCCGCGGACGGTGGCCGATTGCGTCAAGGCCATGGTGGACGTGGTGTCGGTACCGGTGACGGTGAAACACCGCATCGGCATCAACAAGACCGAGAGTTACGAGTTCGTGCGCGACTTCGTCGGCCAGGTCAGTGAGGCCGGCTGTGGCGTGTTCATCGTGCATGCACGTAATGCCTGGCTCAAGGGCCTTTCGCCCAAGCAGAACCGCGAAGTGCCGCCACTGCGCCATGAGTTGGTGCGACGGCTCAAGCAGGACTTTGCGCACCTGAGGATCTGCACCAACGGCGGCATCACGACCGATGCACAGGTTATCGAACAGCTGCAGCATGTCGACGGCGTGATGGTCGGGCGCAAGGCCTACCACGACCCCTGGTGGCTGGCCTCCTGGGACGCGGCATTCTTCGACCAGCAACCCCGTGCGCTTTCGCGCGAGCAGGTAGAAGAGCAACTGTGCGACTACATGCTGCGCGAGCGCCAGGCCAGCAACACGCCGTGGAGTGCCATTGCCCGCCACATGCTGGGCTTGCGCAACGGCCTGCCTGGCGCGCGGCGCTGGCGCCAGGTCTGGAGCGACCACCGCCTGCGCGACGAAGACCCACACACGGTGATGCAGATGGCGCATGCGGCCAGCGCCCAGGCCGGCAGCCTGCCGGAACTTGCAGGTGCCTGAGCGCGCGCAGGCGCAGGTGCGGCTCGCCCTGGCGCTGTTGTGGCTGGTGCCGGCGTTGTGGGCCGTCAACTACATCCTGGCGCGCAAGGCGCCAGGCGTCATCGGCCCGCATCTGCTGGCGCTGGGCCGCTGGGCCATCGCGGGTTCGGTGCTTGTGGTGCTGGCGGGTCCTGAACTGTGGCGCGAGCGCCGCGCCGTGGCGCAGGTATGGTGGCAATACCTGGTGCTCGGCGCGCTGGGCATGCTGGTATGCGGCGCCTGGGTCTACCAGGCTGCGCGTTCGACCGGGGCCATGAACATCGCGCTGATCTATGCGG
>JANLQZ010000481.1:0-3236 GCA_031368125.1 Betaproteobacteria bacterium | reverse complement strand
CACGCTGATCGCGGGTTATTCCAGCCCGGAGGGTTTGTTCTGGGCCAAGCTGTCGGCCGCTTCCTTCATGGCCATCGCCCCGATCGTGGTCTTTGGCTGGTTCAGCCAGAAGCAGCTGGTGCAGGGCCTGACCTTCGGCGCCGTCAAGTGAGCGCCGCGCCACCTACTTACCCCATCTGAACCCGGAGTCCACTTCATGGCTTACCTCCAACTGCAAGGCATCGAGAAACTGTTTGGCGAGCACCGCGTCATCAAGGGCATCGACCTCGATATACAACAGGGCGAATTCGTGGTGTTTGTCGGTCCTTCGGGCTGCGGCAAGTCCACCCTGCTGCGACTGATCGCCGGGCTCGAACACATAGACGCAGGCGCACTCCAGCTCGATGGCCGCGACATCACCCATCTCGCGGCGAGCAAACGCGACCTCGCCATGGTGTTCCAGAGCTACGCGTTGTACCCGCACATGAGCGTGTTCGAGAACATGAGCTTCGCCCTCAAGCTGGCCAAGGTCGATCCGGCCGTGATCCAGGAGAAGGTTGGCCGCGCCGCCCGCATCCTGAACCTGGGCGACTACCTGCACCGTACACCCAAGGAGTTGTCCGGCGGCCAGCGCCAGCGGGTGGCCATTGGCCGGGCGATCGTGCGCGCGCCCAAGGTGTTCCTGTTCGACGAACCGTTGTCCAACCTGGACGCCGCCCTGCGCGGCCAGACCCGGATCGAAATAGCCAAGCTGCACCGCGACCTCGGCGCCACCACCATCTATGTGACGCACGACCAGGTCGAAGCCATGACGCTGGCCGACCGCGTGGTGGTGCTGCGCGATGGCGTGGTCGAGCAGGTGGGCACGCCGCTGGAGTTGTACGACCGGCCCGCCAACCAGTTCGTGGCCCAGTTCATCGGCACGCCGCAAATGAACATGGTGTCCGCCGCCCAGTTGCCCGCGCTGGAGGCCGAGTGTGGCCTGCCGGTGCCCGCGGGAGGCTCGGTGGGCCTGCGCCCGGAGAACATCACGCTGCGCCCGGCCGGCCAGGGCCTGGTGCAGGGCACGGTGGACCTGGTGGAATCGCTCGGCGCGGAGACGCTGATCTATGTCAGCACGACACAAGGTGCGCAGTTCGTGGCGCGGTTGAACGACCGCAGCACGCTGCATGCGGGCAACCCGGTGGGCGTGCAAATCGACGCCGACGCGGCCCATATTTTCGACGCCCAGGGCCACATCACGCGCACCGGCCAGACCCGCCAGGTAGTGGCGCACTGACTTCGCCGCGCAGCGCGCCCCACCGCCGACTCCTTCCTCCGATCCATGCACACCATGCACGCCATGCAGAACAGCGCCCCCATGCCCCCTTCGACCCTGACCATGCTGCACCTCGGGCTAGGCTCGTTTCACCGCGCGCACCAGGCGCTGTACCTGCACCAGCTGCAGCAGACCGGCGACCGGCGCTGGGCGCTGGCGGGGGGCAACATCCGCCCCGACATGGCCGACACCATCGACGCGCTGATGGCCCAGCACGGCGCCTACACGCTGGAGACCGTCACCCCGCAAGGCGAGCGCACGTACACGCGCATCACCGCCATCCAGACCGTGGTGCCTTACGAGCCCGCCTTGAGCGGCCTGGTTCGCCTCGGTGCCGACCCAAACACCCGCATCCTCTCTTTCACCGTGACCGAAGCCGGTTACTACCTGGACGCCAGGAACCAGCTCGACCTGAACTTCGCCGACCTCGCCGCCGACCTGGCGGCGGCCCGTCAAATGTTGCCCGGCAGCACCATCTACGGCGCGCTCACCGCCATCCTGCGCGCACGCATGCGGTCCGGCGCCGGCCCGGTGACGCTGCTGAACTGCGACAACCTGCGCCACAACGGCGATCGCTCGCGTGGCGGTCTGCTGCAGTTCATTGCCTTGATCGGCGACGACGCCCTGCTGCGCTGGGTACAGGCCAACACCAGCAGCCCCAACGCCATGGTGGACCGCATCACGCCGCGCCCGACGGCCGCCGTACGCGAACGCGTCAAGGCCGCCACCGGTATCGACGATCCGGCGGCGTTGATGGGCGAGAGCTTCATGCAGTGGGTGATCGAAGACAACTTCATTGCGGGGCGGCCAGCCTGGGACAGGGTGGGGGTGCAAATGGTGGACTCGGTACAGGCTTACGAAGAAGCCAAGATCCGCCTGCTCAATGCCACCCACAGCTGTATCGCCTGGGCTGGAACGCTGGTGGGCTACACCTATATCCACGAGGGCCTGCACGACCCGGTGATACGCCAGTTGGCGTATGACTACGTGACCGATGACGCGATACCGGTACTTGTGCCGAGCCCGATCGATCTGGCGAAGTACCGCGACGTGGTGCTGGAGCGCTTTGGCAACCCCGCCATCGCAGACACCAACCAGCGCGTGGCGATGGATGCCTTTGCCAAGATCCCGGCCATGATCGCCCCCACGGTGCGCGACCGGCTGGCGCGCGGCGAGTCGATCCACAGCGTGGCCATGCTGCCGGCACTGTTTCTGGCCTACCTGCAACGCTGGCACGCCGGGCAGATCCCTTACGCCTACCAGGATCAGGCGATGGACCCGGAGGTGGCCCACGCCATCTGCGCGTCGGTCGACCCGGTGGCCGCCTTTTGCGCCGACGCCACGTTGTGGGGCCCCTTGGCGGGCGATGAGCGACTGCTGCAACCCATGCGCGCCGCCTTTGTCCGGGTGACCCGATTCATCAAGGAGCATCAAGCATGAACGCAACCGTTTCCGAACGCCTTGCCGGCAAACACGCGGTGCTGACGGGCGCCGCTGGCGGGATCGGCCTGGCCGTGGCCAGGGCTTTCCTGCAACAGGGCGCGCGCTGCACCGTGGCGGACATCGGCGCGCAGCCCACACCCGAACTGGCGGCCGTGATGGCCGACCATCCGGACACGCTGCGGTACGTTCCCACCGATGTCACGCGGGCGCCGCAACTCGATGCGCTGGTGCAGGCCGCTGCCGGACACTTCGGGCCGATCACCACGCTGTTCAACAATGCCGCGGTTTTCGACATGGCGCCACTGCTGGAAAGCGGGGAGGCCATGTACGACCGGATTTTTGCCGTCAACGTCAGGGGCGCGTTCTTCGCCATGCAGAAGGTGCTGGCCCACATGGTGGCGAGCCAGGTTCCGGGTTGCGCGGTGATCAACATGGCGTCGCAGGCCGGGCGGCGTGGCGAGGCGCTGGTGTCGCACTACTGCGCCAGCAAGGCGGC
>JANLQZ010000475.1:0-15818 GCA_031368125.1 Betaproteobacteria bacterium | reverse complement strand
GCCGCCGTGATGGGCGTCTCCGCGGGCGGCCCGTCGGCGCTGCAGACCGCAATCCGCCACCCGGGCCGCGTCAGCGCGCTGGTGCTCGTCGTTCCCATCACCTACAAGCCGGGCACGGTGGCCGATTCGGCGCCACCGGTGTCGGACGACAAGGATGCGCTGCTGCTGCGCCTGCTCGGCTCGGACTTCCTGTTCTGGACCGCGCTGCAGGTGGCGCGCGACCCGCTGGTGCGCCACCTGCTGGCGACACCGCCAGAGCAGGTGGCCGCCGCCAGCGAACCCGAGCGCGCGCGCGTGAACGACATGGCCGATCGCATCCTGCCGGTGTCGCGCCGCGCTGCCGGGCTGCGCGACGACACGCGGCTGGGCAAACGCCTGGGCCGCTATGCGCTGGAGTCGATCCGCGTGCCCACGCTCGTGGTCAGCGCGCGCGACGACGGTTTCGGCACCTATGCCGGCGCGCAGTACACCGCCAGCCGCATCCCCGGCGCGAAGTTCGTCGGGTTCGGCGACGGTGGGCACCTGCTCGTCGGGCATGACGCAGAGGTTCGGGCCGAAGTCCTCAAGCTGCTTTTCAGGGCGGCGTGGCCGTGACGATCGTGCCGTTCCTGCAGCGTTGACCGCTGACCTCGTTGGAGGGCTTCCGCCATCGACCACAAGCGGTCATCTGCACTTGCACGCGTCAAACCTCAACTCTCACTCCGGGTCAGTTCAAAACCGCGTCCTCACCGGCAAATAACAGCGGATATCCACCGGCGCTAACATCACAGACGACATGGATGCCAGCGTCCAGAAACACCGTCACGACCTTGGCGTGCAAGTGGTTGGGCGTGACGATGGCGACAATGTCAATGCCGTCGTTCCATGATGATTCAGCCTGCGCCATGCGGGTGTAGTCGGCATGACTGGGGTCTGCTGCGATGTGCAGTTCGCCAGGGCTGGCCGCCGCGCGCGCGGCGTCGGACGACAAGGCGCCCGCTACCAGCTCAAAGCGGTCGTCCAGGCGCGCCGCCATGCGGTGCACGCCGCCGATGAAGGCGCCGCGGCCGCCGCCGACCGTGCCCAGGCGAATGCGACGTGCGGCACCAACCGGCGCCTGTGGCTGTACCACCCGCGGGTGCTGCCTCTATCGCCATATGCAACCTCTCACGCGATGCCAAACATTCTTTTGTTGGCGCTGGCGTCAACGCCAGCCCCGGCAAAGTCGTCGAAGGCACGCTCAGCCACACGAATGGTGTGGTCGCGGATGCGGCCATGCACACGGTCCAGAAACATCGCGCAGGTTTCACCATCCTGCAGGTCTTCACCAGGGTGGATCTCGTAACAGACATCGAGCCCGGCCTTATCAAACGCGTCAAGAATCGGGAGCCAACGCCGGGCCAGGTCGTCAAACGCCTCCTCGATCAGTCCCGGTGGCCGGAGTGGCCGGGAGTAGGGCTACGGCCAGGCCAGCGCGCCCGAGAAGGTGGCATGCGCGGTGACCCCCAGATTGGCGCCGGCAGTGGCGGCCGGCAGCATCTGCTGCACTGCCCACTTTTGCCGCCGCAGCAGGTCGCCGCGAACCTCGGGCGCGGCGAAGCCATCGAAACCCGCGTCTTGGGCGGGGTGCAACGCCACCAACTGGCCTTGCAAGTGGGTGGACAACTCGGTGAGTTGCAGGCCGTGCTGCGCCAGGGGTGCCCTTGACTTCGTCGCAACAGGTCTGGCTGCTTGCGGCTTGCTTCAAGTCAAACAATCGGGCATCCCAGCTCGGAATCTGCACGCCCTTGCAACCCGGGCCAGCCGCCCACTTTGCGATCGTGCCAAGTGAGTTGAACGGCGTTGCGTCACCCGCGAACTGTGCCAGGAAGATGGCCGGGCCCTTGATGGTGTTCATGTCTTCGCCGTGTCGCAGTGCAGGCCGATCTCCTGCCCCCAGATGTCTCAGGGACGCCCGCCATCGGGCATGGTGTAAACCCTGATTGATTTATTTAATGATGTATTTAATATGGCACATCAAATCAATTCAACCGCTCATGTCCAACCCGGTCACCATCGCAGACATCGCCCGCCAGGCGGGCGTCGGCACTGCTACTGTGGATCGGGTTCTGAACGAGCGGGCCGGCGTTAACGCGGAGACGACGCAAAAAGTCATGGCGGCAGTGAAAGCACTCGGCGAGCCACCGGTACTGCGCGGTCGGCCACGCAAGCGCGAAGGGTTCCGGTTTGCCTATGTATTGCCTGAAGGTTCTTCGCCGTTTTTTGACCAGGTGGAGCGACAGATCGCACAGGCCGCGGGCGAGTTCAGGCACCAGCACATCACCGAGGTGACCTACCGCCTGCCGGTGGCCGACCCGGCGCAATTTGCCACCGGCCTGGCGGACCTGCGTGACTGCGATGGCATTGCTTTGCTCGCCCCGGACTTGCCTGCAGTCAAGCTGGCGGTGAACGACCATGTGCGCTCCGGGGTGCATGTGGTGAACCTGTTTTCCGACGTGGCGGGCTCCATGCGTGCAGCGTACGTGGGGGTGGACAACCGGGCCGCCGGTCGCACCGCCGGTCTGCTGCTGGGCCGCATGGCCGGGACACCAGCGCGCGACACCCTGCTGCTGCTGTCCCAGGCCACGCGGCTGTCGGCAGAGATCGAGCGTCGCGTGGGTTTTGCGCAGGTCATCGAAGAGCGTTTTGGCAAATTGCGTGTAGTGCGGGTGCCGGACTTGCCCACGGACGACGCTGGTGTCCATGACCAGTTCAAGCGGTATCTGCAGCAGGACATGGACGTTGCACGCCTGGCCGGCATCTATTGCGTGGGAACCGGCAGCGCCGGGGTCGTGCAGGCCCTGCGTGAACTGGGCCGGGCGCAATCCCAGGGCCTGGTGGCGCACGACTTCACTGAAACGCATCAGGCCCTGCTGAGCAGTGGCGAGATGGCCTATGTGCTGCAGCAGGACATTCACTACTGTGTGCTTGCTGCAGCGCGTGCGCTGCGCGGCTTGTGCGACAACGTGCGGGGCGCACTGAGTGTGGTGCAGCCGCGAATCGAAATCTTGACTGCCGAAAACCTTCATTGAGACGGTAGCCGGGTGTGGGTGTGGGTATGTGTTGTTTCGTTTGCAATTAACCAGGAGATAGTGGAAATGATGAAAATGCTCAATAAACTGCCCGCCATGGCACCGCTGACCCTTGCAGCGGCGCTGGCTTTGGGTGGCTCCGCCGTGCAGGCGCAGGACAAGACCATCACGCTGTGCTGGGCCGCATGGGATCCGGCCAACGCATTGGTGGAGCTCTCGAAAGACTTCACGACGCAGAGCAAGGTCAAGATGAAGTTCGAGTTCGTGCCGTGGCCGAACTTTGCCGACCGCATGCTCAACGAACTCAATTCCAAGGGCAAACTGTGTGACCTGATCATTGGCGACAGCCAGTGGATCGGCGGCGCTGCCGAGAGTGGCCACTACGTCAAGCTGAATGACTTCTTTGCAAAAGAAGGCATCAAGATGACCGACTTCGCGCCAGCCACGGTGACCGGCTACGCCGAATGGCCAAAGAACACGCCCAACTACTGGGCCTTGCCGGCCATGGCCGACGCATTGGGCTGGACCTACCGCAAAGACTGGTTCGGCATGCCCGAGATCCAGGCCGAGTTCAAGAAGAAACACAGCCGCAATCTGGCACCGCCCAAGACCTGGACCGAGTTCAAGCAGGTGTCCGAGTTCTTTCAGGGCCGGATGATTGACGGCAAGAAAGTGTATGGCGCCTATATCTTCACTGAACGCGGCTCCGAGGGCATCACCATGGGGGTGAGCAACGTCTTGTACCCCATGGGTTTCAAGTACCAGGATCCAAAAAAGCCGTATGCACTGGACGGATTCGTCAACTCACCCGATGCCATCAAGGCGCTGGAGTTCTACAAGTCCATCTACAAAGGGAGCACGGCACCCGGCCTGACCAATTCCTACATGGGCGAGGGTTTGGACGCATTCAAGTCCGGTCAGGTCGCCATGATGATGAACTGGTTTGCCTTCTTCCCTGGTCTGGACAAGGATCCGGCCGTTGGTGGCGCCAAGATCGGCTACTTCGTGAATCCGTCGGACAAGACCAAGGGTGTGCAGCTCGGTGGGCAGGGCATCTCGGTGGTGTCGTATTCGCCGAATCGCAGTGAAGCACTGCAGTACATCAAGTGGTTTGCGTCGCCTGACGTGCAGAAGAAGTGGCAGGCGATTGGCGGCTCGTCGGCCCACAATGCGGTGCTGAAAGACCCTGGTTACCTCAAGAGCGCGCCGTATGCGGCAGCTTTCCAGGAATCCATGAACCAGGTGGTGGACTTCTGGGCCGAGCCTTCCTACGCACAGCTGATGCTGGCCGAGCAAAAGCGCATCCACGACTTTGTCGTCGCCGACAAAGGCACGGCCAAGGAGGCGCTGGACGGTCTGGTGGCTGACTGGAAGAAAGTGTTCAAGGACGACGGGAAGTTGAAATAAGCCCGTGCAGCTGTAACAGCGCAACGTGAACCCGTCCTTCATTGGCTTGAAGGGCGGGCTCAGGAACCTGCCTCCTATTTCCCCCTCGTCCAAAGACCATGTCGATCAACACCCCGCTGCTGGACCGCGTCGCCCGTGCAACGCCTGACCCGTTGGCCAGGCGCATGCGCGGCCTGTCCGACCGCGCGATTGCCTGGCTGTTCATCGGCCCGACGATGGCCTTGTTGCTGGCCATCAATATTTTCCCGCTGATCTGGACCATCCGGCTGTCCTTCACCAACTACCGCGCCAACCGCCCGAATGCGGAGGTAAGCCAGATCGGTATCGACAATTACGTTTCGGTGCTGACCGACCCGGATGTCTGGGCGGCCATGCAGACCACGGCGCACTTTGTGTTCTGGACCATCGCCCTGCAAACCATCATCGGCTTCACGCTTGCCTTTTTGATCGACCGCAAGTTTCGTGGCCACGGCTTCTGGACCACATTGATCCTGATTCCGATGATGTTGTCGCCCGCTGTGGTGGGCAACTTCTGGGCCTTCTTGTACCAACCCCAAACCGGGCTCTTCAACGCGGTTGCGGCCGCCTTGTTTGGTGTTTCTCCGTCCTCGTTTTCCATGCTGGGCGAGGTGCCGCTGGCGCCATGGGCCATCATCATCGTCGACACCTGGATGTGGACCCCGTATGTGATGTTGATCTGCCTGGCGGGGCTGCGGTCCATACCGGACTACATCTACGAGGCCGCCGAGGTGGATCGGGCTTCGAGCTGGCGCCAGTTCTGGTCCATCACGCTGCCGATGGTGCTGCCCTTCATCATGCTGGCCGTATTGTTTCGGGGCATCGAGAATTTCAAGATGTTCGACATGGTGAACCTGCTGACGTCGGGCGGGCCGGGGTCGACCACCGAGGTGGCATCGATCACGCTAAAGCGCGAAGCGTTCGAGAAGTGGCGCACAGGGTATTCGTCGGCCTTCGCCATCATCCTGTTTGTGGCGGTGTTCGGGCTCGCCAACATCTACGTCAAAGCCCTCAACCACATCAAGAACAGATAGGCCCCCATGAGCACAGGCACCAGTACCGCCCACTCGGTGGTGGAACCATCCGCCCGTACACGCTGGTTTGCAGGCGTCTTCGTGGTCCTCTACGCCATCGCCACCTTGGTACCCCTGGTTTGGATCTTCATGACGGGTTTCAAGACGCCGGCCGACGCCATCAGTTACCCACCCAAGGTGGTGTTCAGCCCCTCGGTCGAGGGGTACTGCAACCTGTTCGCTACCCGCTCGCGGCAAACCCCCGAATACCTGGCGAGCCTGCCCCCGGCACAGGGCCAGTGCGAGCAGATTGCACGCGAACAGCAGATGGTGGTGGCCGGGCCCTCCAATTTTTCCCCGCGGTTTCTCAATTCCCTGATCATCGCCTTTGGCTCTACCGTGTTGTCGGTCGGTTTTGGGGTGATGGCAGCGTATGCGTTCTCGCGCTTCAAGGTGCCGCTCAAGGAAGATCTGCTTTTCTTCATCCTGTCGACACGCATGATGCCGCCAATCGCAGTGGCCATCCCGATCTACCTCATGTACCGTGAACTCGGGCTGTCCGACACGCGTACCGGCATGATCCTGCTGTACACCGCCGTGAACATTTCATTGGCGGTATGGCTGCTCAAGGGCTTTATCGACGAGATACCCAAGGAGTACGAGGAGGCCGCGATGGTAGACGGTTACACCCGACTGCAGGCCTTTTTCAAGGTGGTGTTGCCGCAGGCCACCACGGGTATCGTGGCCACCGCCATTTTTTGCCTCATTTTTGCCTGGAACGAGTATGCCTTCGCGGTGTTGCTGACCTCCGGTACGGCGCAGACGGCGCCGCCCTTCATTCCCATCATCATTGGCGAGGGGGGCCAGGATTGGCCGGCTGTGGCAGCGGGCACCACCCTGTTCCTGATTCCGATTCTGGTGTTCACGGTGTTGTTGCGCAAACACCTGTTGCGTGGCATCACGTTTGGCGCGGTGCGCAAATAGAAACCGGGGCTCTGCCATGTCTACCGAAACCCAACCGTCGCCAAGTGCACCCGCACCACGGGCTGGCAGCCATTGGCCACAGTGGCTGCGTCGCGGCCCCATGGAGATTGCGGCCTGCGTCGTCATCGCGCTGGGCATATTGATGCTGCTGCAGCCCTTTGCCCTGGTGCTGTACACCTGGTCGTTCGTCACCATGCTGGCGGGCACGGCAATGTTCATGGTGGTCTCGAAGTTTCCACATTAGAAGATCGGCACCAGATATACCCATGGCTGAAATCCGGGTTCACCAGTTGTTCAAGGCCTTTGCCGACTTCACGGCGGTCAAGGGTTCGAATTTCACCGTCAACGATGGAGAGTTCTTCTGCCTGCTTGGGCCATCAGGATGCGGCAAGACCACGACCCTGCGCATGATTGCCGGGCTGGAATTGCCGACCGCCGGCCAGATATTTCTGGGCGGGGAGGACGTGACCTTCAAGCGTGCCTCGGCCCGCGACATTGCTTTTGTATTCCAGATGTTTGCGCTTTATCCGCACCTGAACGTGCGCCACAACATCGCCTATCCCCTGGTCTCCCAGGGCATGCCGCGCGCCCAGGTCAAGCAGCGCGTGCTGGACGCCGCCCGCACCCTGCAGATCACCGAACTGCTGGACAAGCCGGTCTCGGGTCTGACCAGTGGCGACCGACAGCGCGTCGCCCTGGGACGGGCCATCGTCCGCCAGCCCCTGGCCTTCATGATGGATGAGCCATTGGGCGCGCTGGACGCCGAGTTTCGCGAGCTGATGTGTGACGAGTTGCGCAGCCTGCATGACCGCCTGGGTGCAACCACCGTGTATGTCACGCACGATCAGCGCGAAGCGATGTCCATGGCCGACAAGATTGCCATCATGAACCAGGGCGTGATCGAGCAACTCGGCGCGCCGCAGGAGATTTATGAACGACCGGCCTCGGTGTTTGTGGCTGACTTCATGGGCGCGCCGTCGATGAACTTCATTGCGTTCGAGGCGGCGCTGGAGCGGGGCGCCACATCGGCCACGCTGGGCGGGGCATCAGTCGGCGTGCCGGCCTTGTGCGACGCGGTGCCGCGCAGCGCGCTGTACTACGGGGTGCGCCCGGAACACGTCCGGCTCAGCAGCGACTCAGCCTTTCGGGCGGAAGTCCTGGGCACCGAATACCTGGGCACATGCCAGATCGTCACACTGGCCGCGGCGCACGGTGGCGTCTTGCGCGCCAAGGTGGGCGTCAATGCCCCTGTCAAACGTGGCGACCCTGTCGGGCTGAAGTTTGACGCTGACGAGGTGACGCTGTTTGACCAGGCCAGCGGACGTGCCATCCGCACGGCGCGGGACGATATCGCGGTCTCGATGCCGGCTACACGGGGAGTTGCCCGTGGCTGATCTGCGACTGACCGGTCTGGGCAAGTCGTTTGGGCAGACCCAGGCGGTGCGCAATCTCACGCTCGAGGTAGCCAGCGGTGAGTTCATCGTGTTGCTTGGCCCAAGCGGTGCCGGCAAGACCACCTCCCTGCGCATGGTGGCAGGGCTGGAGGCCCCGGACACGGGCCGTGTGCTGATCGACGGAATCGACGTCACCACGGTATCGCCTGCCCTGCGTGACGTTGCCTTTGTGTTTCAGCAGTACTCGCTGTATCCGCACCTGAGCGTGTATGACAACCTGGCGTTTCCGTTGCGCTCGCCGTTGCGCAAGACGAGTGAAGCCGAGGTGCGGGCCAAGGTAACCGAGGTCGCCCGCATGCTGCGCATCGAGGACAAGCTGAAAAACTCTGCCACGAAATTGTCAGGCGGCCAGATGCAGCGCGTGGCCATCGGGCGCGCACTGGTGCGAAACCCCAAGATATACCTCATGGATGAGCCCCTGTCCTCGCTGGATGCCAAGCTGCGCAACGACCTGCGGCTGGAGCTCAAACGCATCCAGCAAGACCTTGGTGCCACGATGCTCTATGTCACCCATGACCAGATCGAGGCACTCACCATGGCCAGTCGCATTGGTGTGCTGGACCAAGGCCAGCTGGTGCAGCTGGGCACACCACAACAGGTCTACGAAGACCCGGCCAGCGTCAATGTCGCCAGCCGGCTCGGCTCGCCACGCATCAACTTGCTGCCCTGCTCGACGCTGCCCGGGGTGGCCGTCCCGGCCCAGGTGTTGACCCTGGGTGTGCGCGCCGAGCATATCCGCCTGCATGCCGGGGACATGGCGAACAAACAGCATGCCAGCGCCAGCGTCAGCCGGATCGAGCGCCTGAGTGACCAGAATCTGGTCCATCTGGAATTGACCGGCCGATCGCATGCGCTCGTTGCAAGCTCGCGCCCGGGCCATGGTTTCGCGGTTGGCGACCAGGTACGCGTCGAGTTGCTGCAGTGCTTGTGGTTCGACGCCGACGGCCAGCGGGTGCGGGCCTGAGCCACCTATCGCAAACACATCTGGAGTCAACATTCACCATGCCACTGCACCATATGATCCACAACGCGACGCAGACACTGATCGACCATGTTGAAGAGTTGACCGCGCTCGACCAGGCTATCGGCGATGGCGACCATGGCCTGAATATGAAGCGGGGATCACTGGCGATTCAGGCCAAGCTGCCCGAGTTGCAGGACGCCGACCTCAACGACGCCCTCAAGCTGATGGGAAAGACATGCGTGGCCATGATTGGCGGGTCCTCAGGGCCGGTGTTCGGCACCTTGCTGATGACGCTGGGCAAACAGCTCCCTCCGCAGCCCGATGCGGCGGCTTGGGCCGCCGCCCTGCGAACCTCGATCGAGGCTTTGACCCGATTGGGCAAGGCCGAGGTCGGACAAAAGACCCTGCTTGACGTACTCGATCCGGTACAAAAGGTACTGGCCGCGGGCGGCACTGACTTGGTGGCGCGTGTCCGAAACTGCGCGCATGAGAGCGCAGCCGCCACGGCCCACATGGATGCCACCCGGGGCCGCTCGTCGTTCCTCGGAGATCGCGCCAAGGGCCATGTGGATCCAGGTTCCCGGTCCATGGCGCTGCTGATTGGTGCCATTTGCGACAGCTTGTCGAAGACCTGATCCCGGCCCCGATATCGACCCCACATGCAGACTCTGGACCTTCCGTACTTATCACCCCAAGGTGCCCCATGAAAAAACTCGTCAATCACATCGACAACATCCTCACTGAATCACTTGACGGCTTTGTGGCGGCGCATGGCGACATCGTTGCGCTGGGTGCCGAGCATGAATTTGTGCGGCGCAAATCCGTCAGGCCGGGCAAGGTGGCGTTGATTTCTGGCGGCGGAGCCGGCCATGAGCCACTGCACGCCGGTTTTGTTGGCCACGGGATGCTCGATGCCGCCTGTCCCGGGCAAATCTTTACCTCTCCCACGCCCAACCAGATGCTCAATGCGGCGCAGGCCGTTGATGGCGGCGCAGGCGTGTTGTTCATTGTGAAGAACTATTCCGGCGACATGATGAACTTCGAGATGGCCGCCGAAATGCTCGATCAGGCCAACGAGACCGTCATCGTCAATGACGATGTGGCGGTTGAGAACTCGACCTACACCACCGGCCGGCGCGGGGTGGCGGGTACGCTGGTGGTCGAAAAAATCCTTGGTGCGGCGGCTGAGCGCGGCGACAACCTGCAGCAACTCAAGGCCTTGGGTGATGCGGTCAACAAGGCCACGGCCTCGATGGGGGTGGCCCTGACCTCCTGCACCGTTCCGGCGGCTGGCTCGCCCACATTCCAGATCAGCGCAGAAGAGATGGAGGTCGGCGTCGGCATTCACGGAGAGCCCGGTCGGCGCCGGGTGCCATTGGCGAGCGCCGATGCGATTGCCATGGAGCTGACCACGGCGGTGCTGAAAGACCTGAACCTCCAGGCGGGTCAGGAAGTGATTCTGCTGGTGAATGGCTTTGGCGGCACACCGATGCTGGAGCTGTACCTGATGGTGAATGCGGCACGCAAGGTGTTGTCGGCATCTGGTATCCATGTGGTTCGTTACCTCACTGGGTCGTATGTCACGTCACTCGAAATGGCGGGTTGCTCCATTACCGTGACAGCAGCCGATGCGCAGATGCTCGCGTTGTGGGATGCACCGGTGCACACGGCCGCCTTGCGCTGGGGCATGTGACCGAGGCCCGTCGCCGCTCACCTTCGGTTTGGGTTTGAATCAACCAATCCTGCGACGGTCACGTATGCCGAAACCTCGGCGTTCAGGCGGCAGATGTGACTGAACCGCCCCGGACTTTGAGGAGGCTCCCTCGTTTGAGACGATGGAGCCATGATGAGGAAGTCACCGAAGTTTTCCCCCGAGGTTGTCGAGCGCGCTGTGCGCATGGTGTTCGACGTCAAGGACCAGTACCCGTCGCAGTGGGCGGCGATCGAATCCATTGCCGGCAAGATCGGGGGCACGACCGAGACGCTCAGGCGCTGGGTGCGCCAGGCCCAGCGCATGCACGAACACGGGATGCGCGCCGCGGCTTTCCACCAGGTACACCATCAGCAGGGCGAGCGGAACGTATTCGGCAAAGTTCGAATGCACCCGCATGGCACGCAGCAGCTGTGGGTTGCCGCCATCACCGACGCCGATTTTCAGGCTGCGCCGCAGACGCAGCGTCCTGATACTGAGCACCACGAACAGAAGCACCAGCAACGCCGCGTAAAAAGGGAGGATGGTCACGCAGAAAGTCCTAGGATTCCCGGCGCCCAACCGGTCCGGATGCCATCGCCCGCACCGCGTGGTATCAGCCGGCTGCGGTGGGCGTGGCCGCGGCGGCTGGCGCCTGCAACTTCTTCCACGCCTGGAAACCGCCCGCCACCGACAGCGCCTTCGGATAACCGAGCGAGCGCAGCAGCGACGCGGCGGTCAGGCTGCGCCGGCCGCTGTTGCAGATGCATAACAACAGGTGGTCGCGCGCATGGTGCAGCCGATTGATCATCGTGAAGAAGCTCTTGGCGTCCATGTCCTTGGGCTGCCCGGCGTCCAGGATGTCCTGCTCGTCCTCGGTCAGCGAGTCGCCGAGCATGCGCTTGACCTCGAACATCGGGATATGCACGGTGTCGGGGATCGCGCCCTTCATTTCGATCTCGAACGATTGCCGGATGTCGATCATCGTGGCCAGCCCGAGGCGGCACAGCTCCATCGCCGTCGGCAGTGTGATCTCCAGCGTGGCGCGTTCTTCCGGGGACAAGGATTCTTCGGTATTCATGGGTTGATCCGGTGGCATTGCAGCGCACGAAAGTCGGCCGCACGAAGCATTGTCCCACTGTGCCCTCGCCCGCGCCAAGGCAGGTAGCGTCGCTACCCGGCCGCAATCCAGCGTGCGGCCTTCTCGGCGATCATCAAGGTGGGCGAATTGGTGTTGCCGCTGGTGATGGTGGGCATCACGCCGGCATCGACCACGCGCAGGTTGTCGATGCCGCGCACCCGCAGCCGCGCGTCGACCACCGCCATCGGATCGTCGGCGCGGCCCATGCGCGTGGTGCCCACCGGGTGAAAGATCGTGCTGGCGATGTCGCCCGCGAGTTTGGCCAGTTCCTCGTCGCTCTGGTACTGCGCGCCGGGCCGGAACTCCTGCGGCTGGTACTTCGCCAGTGCCGGCTGCGCGACGATGCGGCGCGTGACACGCAGCGAGTCGGCCGCCACCTTCCGGTCTTCGGGTGTGCTCAGGTAGTTGGGGGCGATCGCCGGCGCGTCTTCGAAGTTGGCGCTCTTGATGCCGACCGTGCCGCGGCTGGTCGGGTTGAGGTTGCACACGCTGGCCGTGATGGCGCCGAAGCGGTGCAGCGGCTGACCGAACGCGTCCAGGCTCAGCGGCTGCACGTGGTATTCGAGGTTCGGATGCACCATCTCCGGGCTGCTGCGCGTGAAGGCGCCGAGTTGCGACGGCGCCATGCTCATCGGCCCGCTGCGCGTGAGCGCGTATTGCAGTGCGATGCCGGCCTTGCCCCACCATGAGCCGGCGACCGTGTTGAGGGTGCGGGTTCCCTGCACCTTGTAGACGGCGCGGATCTGCAGGTGGTCCTGCAGGTTGGCCCCGACGCCGGGCAGGTCGTGCAGCACCGGGATGCCGTGGCGTTGCAGCAGCACCGCCGGCCCGACGCCCGACAGCTGCAACAGCTGCGGCGAGCCGATGGCGCCGGCGCACAGCACCACTTCGCGGGTGGCGGTCAGCGCCTGCTTGTGCCCGGCGCTGCCGCCGCGCACCACCTCGGCGCCCGAGCAGCGCAGCGCGCCGTCGGGTCCGCGTTCGAACAACAGGCGGCTGACCTGCGCCCCGGTCCACAGCGTGAAGTTGCTGCGGCCCATGGTGGTGGGCCGCAGAAAGGCCTTGGCCGCGTTCCAGCGCCAGCCGCTCTTCTGGTTGACGTCGAAGTAACCGACCCCGAGGTTGTCGCCGCGGTTGAAGTCGTCGGTGGCCGGTATGCCCGCCTGCTGGGCGGCCTGGGCAAAAGCGTCCAGCACATCCCAGCGCAGGCGCTGCTTCTCGACCCGCCACTCGCCGCTCGCCCCGTGAAAGGCCGCCATGGCCGCGTCCGGCGGCGCGCCGGCGTCGAGCCGGTAGTGGCTCTCGTGCGCCTTGAAATCCGCCAGGCAATGGGCCCAGTCCCACTGCTCGTCGCCGGTCAGAGCCGCCCAATGGTCGTAGTCGCGCGCCTGGCCGCGCATGTAGATCATGCCGTTGATGCTGGTGCAGCCGCCCAGCGTCTTGCCGCGCGGGTACAGCAGCGTGCGCCCGTTCAGGCCGGCCGCGGGCTCGGTGCTGTACAGCCAGTCGGTGCGCGGGTTGCCGATGCAATACAGGTACCCCACCGGAATATGGATCCAGTGGTAGTTGTCGAGCCCGCCCGCCTCCAGCAGCAGCACGCGCCTGGCCGGGTCGGCACTGAGGCGGTTGGCCAGCAGGCAGCCCGCGGTCCCGGCCCCGATGATGATGGTGTCGAAGCTTTGCATCGGTACCGCACTCATTCGATGTCCTTCGTGCTGCGCACTGCGGCGCAGTTCGCCTTGGGAGCGGCCCGGCGGGTCATTCTTGTGCCTTCGTGCTACGCACTTCGGCGCAGTTCGCCTTGGGAGCGGCCCGGCGGCTCACGGACTCATCTCCCGCAGCAGCCAGCCCTTGAACGCCTGCGCCGCCGCGTTGGTATGGCTGCCCTCGGGCGCAATCAGGTAGTAGGCCTCCTTCATCGGCAACGAGAAATCGAGCGGACGCACCAGCCGCCCGGTGCCGATCAGGTGGTTGGCCACGGTCTCGTGCGCCAGCGCCACGCCCAGACCCTGCATCGCCCATTCCAGGCTGACAGCCCAGGTGCTGGCGCGGTGCACCAGCGGCTTGCCCGGCAGTTCTCCCGCCGTGCTGGCCTCGAGCCAGGCGCCCCAGCTCTGCAGCGTGCCGGGCAGGTCGAGCAGGCGCTCGCGCAGCAGGTCGGCGGTCGAATGGATGCGCGCCCCGAGCGCCGGTGCACACACTGGAAACAGCGCGTCGTGGGTCAGCCGCTGGCCGACCCGGCTCTCCCACTTGCCCTGTCCAAACACGATTTCCACCGCCGCCGAGCCGCTGGGCCGTTCCTGCGGCCAGATCGAGGTCGCCACATTGAGTTGCACCCACGGGAACTCGTCCATGAAACGGCCCAGGCGCGGGCTGAGCCAGAAGATCGCAAACGACAGGTTGGCGTGCAGTTCCAGCACGTCCGGGTCGTTGCGCCCGACCAGCAGCGCCGTGCCTTCCTCGAGCGTCGCGAAAGCGGCCTGCACCGTGGGCAGGTAGCCGCGCCCCTCGTCGGTCAGTTCCAGCCCACGCACGCGCCGGTAGAACAGGGTTCGTCCGAGCGCGTTCTCCAGGCTCTTGATCTGCTGGCTGACGGCCGACTGCGTCATGTGCAGCTCCTGCGCGGCGGCAGTAAAACTCAGCGCGCGGGCCGAAGCTTCGAACGCACGCAGCCAGTTCAAGGGGGGAAGACGGGGCATGGGGCTGTGGAATAGTCATGCATTAGCATTTCTAATCTTATAACGCCGGATTCTTGGTTTGCCAGCAGGAAGGCAATTGGTCAGACTCTCGGGCTTGGGCGGAAGGCGACTGCGGAGCGGGTTGGCTGCCATGGCGGGCCCGGGCTGGCTGTTGTCCCGGACTGGGCTGGCTGTCGTCCTGCACTTGGGCAGACTGTCTTCCTGAACTTGGGCAGACTGTCGTCCTGGACTTGGGCAAACTGTCATCCCGGGCTGGGGCAGACTGTCGTCCCGGGCTGGGGTGGCTGTCATCCCGGACTTGATCCGGGATCCATGGCGTGCGCGTGCAGGAACCGCGGGCATGAGCAGACTGCCACCCGGAATTTGGTCCGCGTTCCATGGATTGCGGGTCAAGCCCGCAATGACAAGACACGCAGCGCGCATTGACAACTCTTGCATCACACCTTGCCTACTATGCATCACACCTTGCCTACTATGCATCACACCTTGCCTACTATGCATCACACCTTGACTACTATGCATCACACCTTGACTACTGTGTATCACGCCTTGACTACTGTGCATCACGCCTTGACGACCATGCGACACGCCGAGACGACTTCCTTAGCCGGCCACGGCAACCCTTGGCGCGCGGGCGGTGACAACCCGAGCCGTCCGTGAAGGCGGCCACCTCGACTTGCCATGACATACCTCCCAACCGCTTCGACAAATATCGGGGATGTCGTTGCGATGGCGAGTGCATCGCGCCTGCGTCGCTACTTCGTTTTTTCGTTTCTCGTTTCTCGTTTCATCTTCTTCTCCCTGTTTTCTCCCAAAACACACTGAATCCACATCCATGACATCCAACGACCGCCACCTCAAGATCGGCTTCATCGGCCTGGGCTCCCTGGGCGAGGGTCTGTGCAACAGCCTGGTCAAGGCCGGTTTCCCGGTCACCGTCACCGACCTCGACAAGGACTTGGCCGCGCGGCTGATCGCAGCCGGCGCGCGCTGGTCCGACGATGTGGCGGGCGCCTGCCGTGACGCCGACGTGGTGATCACGGCGCTGCCGTCGCCGGCCGTATCGCGCAAGGTGGTCGAAGGCCCGGGCGGGGTGTTCGAGAACCTGCCCAAGGGCGGCGTGTGGGTCGAGATGAGCACCACCGACATGGAAGACCTGCAGCGGCTGGAAGGCGAAGCCACCCGCCGCGGCATCGATGTGCTCGAATGCCCGGTGACCGGTGGTGTGCACCTGGCCAATTCGGGCGAGATCACGGTGCTGGTCGGCGGCGACCAGGCCGTCTTCAAGCGCGTCGAACCGCTGCTCGCGACCATGGGTGGGCAGATCATCTATCTGGGCAAGCTCGGCAGCGCCTCGGTGGTGAAGGTGGTGACCAACATGCTGGCCTTCATCCACCT
>JANLQZ010000416.1:0-1919 GCA_031368125.1 Betaproteobacteria bacterium | reverse complement strand
GCGCCGTTCATGGAGTACGGCGTCATCGGGCCGGACCGCAAACTCAGGCACAAGATCGAGATCCCGTTGCCCGGGCCGCGCCTGCCGCACGACATGGCGGTGACCGAGAACTTCACCGTCCTGCACGACTTTCCGTTGTGGCCGGATGCCGAGGCCCTGCAGGCCGGGCGCTACAAGGTGCGTTTCCATCCGCAGCAGCCGACGCGTTTTGCGGTCGTGCCGCGATACGGCTCGTCCAGCGACATCCGCTGGTTCGAAGCCAGACCCTGCTACATGCTGCATGTGGTGAACGCATGGGAAGAAGGCAACGAGGTGGTGATGGTGGGCACGCCCTACCGCATGCACACCATGGCCGATGGGCAACTCGATGCGCGCCGCCTCGAGCACACCATCAACCAGCGCCAGCGCGACTTCCTGCTCTACGAATGGCGCTTTGATCTCAAGACCGGCGCCACTCGTGAGCGCACCATCGACGACGTGCTCAACACCGAGTTCCCGGTCATCAACAGCCGCTACCAGGGCCGCAAGAACCGTTACTCGTACCACATCGTCTTTCCCCAGGGGGGCCGTGAGGAGCCCCGCTTTCCCGGCCTGGTGAAGTACGACCTGGGCACCGGCGGCTACCTGGCGTACAGCGCCGGACCGCATTACTTCTACAACGAACCCGGCTTCGCTGCGCGCGACAACGCCCAGGCCGAGGACGACGGCTACCTCGTGACGCCGGTCTGGAACCCGACCGACCAGCGTTCGGAGATCCAGGTGTTCGACTGCAAGGGGGCCCGCATGGCGGAAGGGCCGATCGCGCGCATTCTCCTGCCGCGGCGCATTCCGCACGGCTTCCATGCGACGTTTGTCAGCCAACGAACGCTCGAGCGCTGGACCTGAAACATGATCCTGGTTCCGCAAACAAGAATCGACGAGTACACGGCCCGGGGCTGGTGGGGCACGCAAACGCTGTGGGATCTGTTTGTCAGGAACCTGCAGCAACGCCCGGACGCCGAAGCGGTGGTGGATGCGCCCAACCGCGGCGAGTTCGCACACGGAGCGCCGCGGCGCCTGAGCTGGCGCGCGCTGGCCGACGAGGTCGACCAGTTGTGCCTGGTGCTGCTCGAGCACCACATCGGCCGTGACGACATCGTGGTGGTGATGCTGCCCAACTGCGCCGAGCAGTTCGTGTTGTACCTGGCGTGTTTGCGCCTGGGCGTGGTGGTGACGCCGGTGCCGGTGCAGTACCGCGAACACGAACTCGACCACATCCTGGCGCTGACCGGTGCCATGGCGGCGTTCACTTTCTCGCACATCGGCCGCCCCGGCCACAAACACATGGCGGGGGCCATGTTCCGCGACCTGCGCACACGCCATCCAGCGCTGAAAACCGTGCTGGCCTGGGGCGACGAAGAGGTGGCAGACGTGGTGCATCTCGGCAACGCCCCGGCGCCGCCGTTGACCGCGCAGCAGCGCCACCGCGTGGCGCAGGCCGAGCAAGACGCCGCCATCAGCGCCAACGACGTGGTGACGATCTGCTGGACCTCGGGCACAGAGGCCGCACCCAAGGGTGTGCCGCGCAGCCACAACGAGTGGCTCGTGATCCCGCCCAGCATCGTCGAGGCGGCATTGTTGGCGCCCCACGCGCGCCTGCTCAACCCGTTCCCGCTGGTCAACATGTCGGGTTTCTCCACCGCCTTCGCCACCTGGCTGGTGCTGGGCGGCACCGTGGTGCAGCACCACCCGTTCGAGCTGCCGGTGTTCCTGCAGCAACTGCGCGAGGAGCGTATCGATTACACCGTGGCGCCGCCGGCGATCCTGAACATGCTGCTGCAGCGCGAGGCCCTGCTCGAGGGCATCGACTTCAAACGCCTGTCGCGCATCGGCTCGGGCTCCGCGCCGCTGTCCGAATGGATGCTGCTCGGCTTTGCGGA
>JANLQZ010000361.1:0-11012 GCA_031368125.1 Betaproteobacteria bacterium | reverse complement strand
GTACGGCAGCAAGGCGCGCGACGGCAAGCTGGGCATCGAGGAGATGACTGGCGGCACGTTCTCGATATCGAACGGCGGCGTGTTCGGCTCGATGTTGTCCACGCCGATCATCAACCCGCCGCAATCGGCGATATTGGGTGTACATGCCACGAAGGACCGTGCCGTGGTGGAAAACGGCGTCGTCGTGGTGCGGCCGATCAACTACCTGGCGCTGAGCTACGACCACCGCATCATCGATGGCCGGGAAGCCGTGCTTGGTCTGGTTGCGATGAAAGAGGCGCTGGAAGATCCGGCGCGGTTGCTGTTTGATATCTGAAGGCGGGCCATGTCCAGACAATTCGATGTGATCGTGATCGGTGGCGGGCCGGGCGGGTATATCGGCGCCATTCGCGCCGCCCAGCTCGGTTTGAGCGTGGCCTGCGTCGACGAATGGAAGAACGCCAAAGGCGGCCCCGCTCCGGGTGGCACCTGTACCAACGTGGGCTGTATTCCGTCCAAGGCGCTGCTGCAGTCTTCTGAGCACTATGACCACGCGGCGCACCACTTTGCCGAGCACGGCATCGAAGTCAAGGGTCTGGGGCTGGACCTGGCAAAAATGATCGGCCGCAAGGACACGGTAGTCAAGCAGAACAACGACGGAATCCTGTACCTGTTCAAGAAGAACAAGGTGTCCTTCTTCCATGGACGCGGTTCGTTCGTGGCGTCGCGGGACGGCGGTTACGAAATCAAGGTCCAGGGCGCCAGCGACGAGCTGTTGCAGGGCCGGCACGTGATCGTGGCCACGGGTTCGAGCGCGCGTGTTCTGCCGGGCGCCCCGTTCGACGAGGAAAGGATCTTGTCGAACGACGGCGCGTTGCGCATGACGGCCGTCCCCAAAACATTGGGCCTGATCGGCTCGGGCGTGATTGGCCTGGAGATGGGCTCGGTCTGGCGCCGTCTGGGGGCTGAGGTGACGGTGCTCGAGGGTCTGCCTACCTTTCTGGGCGCCGCGGACGAGCAGGTCGCCAAGGAAGCACACAAGGCCTTTGTCAGGCAGGGGTTGAAGATCGAACTGGGAGTCCAGGTTGGCGAAGTCAAAGTGCGCAGGTCGGGTGTGTCGGTTGCCTACACCAACGCGAAGGGCGAGGCGCTGACACTCGACGTCGACAAACTGATCGTTTCCATCGGCCGTGTGCCCAATACGACCGGCCTTGATCCGGACGCGGTCGGACTGAAGCTCGATGAACGCGGCGCCATCGTTGTCGACGATGACTGCAAGACCAACCTGCCCAATGTCTGGGCCGTGGGGGACGTGGTGCGCGGGCCGATGCTGGCGCACAAGGCCGAGGAAGAGGGTGTGGCTGTGGCCGAACGGATTGCGGGCCAGCACGGGCATGTCAACTTGAACACGATTCCCTGGGTCATCTACACCAGCCCGGAAATTGCATGGGTCGGGCAGACCGAGCAGCAACTCAAGGCGGCGGGGCGCGCCTACCGCTCGGGCAGTTTCCCATTTCTCGCCAATGGCCGCGCACGCGCGCTGGGTGACACGACGGGTATGGTGAAGATGCTCGCCGACGCTGCCACGGACGAGATCCTGGGCGTGCATATCGTCGGGCCGATGGCCAGCGAACTGATTGCCGAGTGCGTGGTGGCGATGGAGTTTCGCGCCAGCAGCGAAGACATCGCCCGGATTTGCCATGCCCATCCGTCGTTGAGCGAGGCGACCAAGGAGGCGGCGCTGGCGGTTGACAAACGCACCCTCAATTTCTAGGTGCTGGTTCCCTCCTGGCTCTGCGGCGCAGTAGAGGTACACGCGTGACCACGGTCCTGGACGCCTACCGGCGCGAGCTCGGTGCGCGCGGTTATGGTGATGATCCCGGGCAACTTGTGGCGGTCGCGTCGCTGGACCGGTGTGCGGCGGATTGGGTCGGGTACCGGTCACAGCGTTCAAGCACGTTCAAGAAGCTGATCAATCGGCCCGACATTCCGCGTGGGGTGTACCTTTATGGCGGCGTGGGACGCGGCAAGAGTTTCCTGATGGACTGCTTCTACGGGGTCGTGACGGTGCAGCGCAAGACGCGGCTGCATTTTCATGAGTTCATGCGGGAAGTGCATCGGCAGCTCGCCCAATTGCAGGGCACGGTCAATCCGCTGGACGAACTTGCACGGCAGATGGCGGTCAAGTACCGGCTGATCTGCTTCGACGAATTCCATGTGGCCGACATCACCGACGCAATGATCCTGCACCGCCTGCTGCGCGCACTGTTTGATCAAGGCGTTGGTTTCGTCACGACATCCAACTTCAAGCCGGACGATCTCTACCCGAACGGTTTGCACCGCAGCCGCATCCTGCCCGCGATCGACCTGTTGAACCAGCGCCTCGAAGTGGTGGCTATCGGCCCGGGTACCGACTATCGGCGCCGCGCGATGGAGCAACTCCGGCTGTACCATGTTCCGCGTGGCGCGGCGGCCGATGCGGAGATGCGCAACGCGTTCGAACGATTGCGCGAAGCGCACGACGAGGATCCGGTGCTGCATATCGAATCGCGCGAGATTCGCGCGCGGCGCCGGGCCGGCGGCGTCGTATGGTTCGACTTCAAGTCCCTGTGTGGCGGACCGAGGTCACAGAATGACTACCTTGAAATTGCAGCGCAGTTTCACACCGTGTTGTTGAGCGATGTTCCTTCGATGCCGCCGCGCATGGCCTCGGAGGCGAGGCGGTTCACCTGGTTGATCGATGTGTTGTACGACCGGCGCGTCAAGTTGATCATGTCTGCCGATCTGGAGCCGGAAATGCTGTACACCGAAGGTCCCCTGGCGCATGAATTCGTGCGCACTGCGTCGCGCCTGCATGAAATGCAGACCAAGGCGTTCATGATGCTGGAGCGTAGAGTGGTGGATACAGATTTGACATGAAAAATTTTGCCCTGGCCATGTTGCTGGTCCTGGTTGCGCCGCCGATACTGGGACAGCCAGCGCCTGAAGACACCATCGCACAGCGCGAGGCGGTGGAGCGCGAGCGCATCCGCCAGACCCGGGCCACCGAGCAGTCGCAGTTCGCGGCGCAGGAGGTCGAGTGCTACCGCCGATTTGCCGTCAACGATTGCCTGGTGGAGGTGCGCAGCCGCCGGCGCGAGGTACTTGGCGACCTGCGGCGTCAGGAGATCTCGCTCAACGACGCCCAGCGCAAACGCCGTGCGGCGGAACAGCTGCTGCGCTCGGACGAGAGGGCCCCGCGTACCCCATGAAGGGAGCCGTCGCCGCGTCAGGAATCGAGCGGCTCGAGCTTGACGACCACCAGCGACAGGTTGTCGCTCGACCCCATTGCCCGCGCGCGGGCCTTGTCGATCAGGAATTCGGTCGCCTCGCGGGCCGACAGCTTTTCTAGTACTGAGCCGACCTCATCGTCGGTGAAGTAATGCCAGACGCCGTCGCTGCAGGCCAGCAGGCTGTCGCCGGCGCGCAGTTTGGCTATGAAGTGGATGTCGACCGGCGGCTCGCTTTCCGTGCCCAGGCAGCCCATCAGGATGTTTGACTGCGGATGGACGTTGGCCTGTTCCTCGGTAATCTCTCCCCGCTTGACCAGCATCTGGACGTAGGAGTGGTCGATCGTGCGCCGGATGAATTTGCCGCCCTGGTAGTGGTAGACGCGCGAGTCGCCGGCATGGGCCCAGTGGCAATCGCCACCCGGATTGATCAGGAAAGCCGCCACCGTACTGTGCGGTTCCTCTTCAGCCGATATCGCGGTAAGCCGGATCACCACGTGCGCCTCGCGGGCGACCTGCATCAACATCGCGGCCGCATCGTCGGATTCCGGCGCGTAGCGCTCGAACAACTGCTTGGCGGTCATGATGACCTGGTCGGATGCCTTTCGGCCACCGCTGCGGCCACCCATTCCGTCCGCGACGATCGCCAGCACGCACCCGTTGGCGCGCGGATGGTTGAGCAGCGCGACGCGGTCCTGCTGGTAGTCGCGGTCACCCTTGTGGATGCCGGTGGAAGCGGTGAGTCTGTAACCTTTGGTCATTTTTGAACTGCGCGCGCAGATCGGCCCTCGAAAAGAATGGCTTAAACACGTATTATCGAACCCAGCGCGAAGCCAACTTCTCACTACGCCCAAGAAACCAATTTTAAGCCCATCGTCGTGGAAAAAAATCTTCATTCCCCGGAACGGCGCTTGATCGAACTGGGCATGGAGCATGCCGATCTCGATGCCTTGATAGATCGCGCCGCCGAAAGCACGCCGGTCGATGAATTGATGATGCGCCGTCTCAAAAAGCGACGCCTGGCTCTGAAGGACGAAATGGCGCGCATCCGCAGCTTGTTGTCGCCCAACGACCAAGCCTGAGGGATGGGTCTGCCGGATCAGGTCGAGTCGGCTTTTGCCCCAGGCAGCGCGTTGTCCCGCGCCATTGCGCAGTTCAGTCCGCGCGCCGGACAGACGGAAATGGCGATCGCGATCGCACGCACGATCGACAGCGGCGGAGCGCTGGTCGTGGAGGCCGGTACTGGCGTTGGCAAGACCTACTCCTACCTCGTGCCGGCACTGCTCAGTGGCGTCCGGGTACTCTTGTCTACCGCCACCAAGACCTTGCAAGACCAGTTGTTCGGGCGTGACCTGCCACAACTGGTGCAGGCGCTCGGATTGTCGGTCCGCTGCGCGCTGCTCAAAGGCCGCGCCAGCTACCTGTGCCAACATCGGCTGGAGATCGCGCGCCAGGATCCTCAAAGCCGGGATCGCATCGCCGCCAGGACACTGGCGAAGATCGAGCAGTGGTCACACGTTACCAAGAGTGGTGACATGGCCGAATTGTCGGGCCTGGACGAGCGCTCCCCGCTATTGCCCCTCGTGACGTCGTCGCGCGAGAATTGTCTCGGCGCCCAGTGCCCGAAATTTCGCGTCTGCCACGTCAACCAGGCCCGGCGGGAGGCCTTGGCTGCGGACGTCGTCGTCATCAACCACCATCTGTTTTTCGCCGATCTCGCGGTGCGGGACTCCGGCATGGCTGAGCTTCTGCCAACCGTTCAGACAGTGGTCTTTGACGAGGCCCATCAACTCAATGAAACCGGCCTGCAATTCCTGGGCCGGCATCTGACGACCGGGCAGGTGATCGATTTCGCGCGCGACCTGCTGGCGGTCGGGTTGCAGCAGGCGCGCGGACTGTCCGACTGGCAGCAAGTGGCTGGCGCCGTCGAACGGGCCGCGCGCGATCTGCGCATGCTCGTTGGACGCCCGATCACTGCTTCCCGGTTGCGCTGGGCAGAAACGGCCCCGGAACAGGTGGAGCAACATGCCTGGTGCGAGGCGCTGGCAACGCTGCAGCAGGCCTGTGCCAGTGCAGTAGGCGCGCTGCGCGGCGTATCCGAGGTCGGCCCCGACCTCGATCGGCTGTGTGAGCGCGGAACCGCCTTGGCGGCCGCGGCGGAGTTCTTCCTCAAGGAGCGGGACCCAGGCAATGTGCGGTGGCTCGACGTGGGTGCGCAATTGCGCCTGATCGAGTCGCCGCTGGACATCGCCGACGCGGTGCAGGAAAAGATGATCAAGCCGGCGGGCGAGCCGGACCGCCGCCGTTCATGGATCTTCACATCGGCCACGCTCGGTGACGAACCGCTGTTGCGCTGGTTCACCGAGCCATGTGGTCTGACTGGCGCGCAGATCCTGCGCGTCGACAGCCCGTTCGACTACCAGCACCAGGCCGCAGTTTACGTTCCGCGTGATCTGCCGCGGCCTGCTGATCCTGACCACAGCGCCCAGGTGGCGGCGCTGGTGGCACGCGTGGCGCCGCTGATTGGTGGCCGCACGCTCGTGTTGACCACCACACTGCGCGCCTTGCGGACGATCAGCGAGGCGCTGCAACTGCGTTTCAACGGGTCGCCGGAGTTGCAAATACTGGTCCAGGGCCAGGGGCCCAAACGCGAACTGATGGAGCGGTTGCGCAGCGCGGCCGGCGGTGGTGGCCCGGGTTGCATACTCGTCGCGTCGGCGTCGTTCTGGGAAGGCATCGACGTTCCGGGCGACGCCTTGCAGATGGTGGTGATAGACAAACTGCCGTTTCCCCCACCCAATGATCCGCTGGTCGAGGCGCGCGCAGGGCGCCTGCAGGCGGCAGGGAGAAGCGCCTTCAACGACTACTTCATTCCCGAAGCGGCAGTGGCACTCAAACAGGGAGCCGGGCGACTGATCCGCCGCGAATCGGACCGCGGGCTGCTGGTGTTGTGCGACACCCGCCTGACGACGATGGGATATGGCCGACGGCTGTTGGCGGCGCTGCCGCCGATGCGCCTGATCAAGACGGAATCGGAACTGGCCGAAGTGCTGGCGGGCCTTACCAGAACTTCCACCATGGCGCGTTCACCTGCCTGAAGCCATTGGTGGTGAATTCACTGTTCGGGTAGCTGCTTTCCAGCACGCGCTTCGAATCGTCGCTCAATTGCTGCATGCCCAGCGCTTGATAGGACTTGACCATGATGAACAGCGCTTCTTCCAGCGCCGGCACATCGCGGTAGTCAGCCAGCGCCGCCTGCGCACGGTTGATCGCCGCCAGGTATGCGCCGCGACGGAAGTAATAACGCGCAACATGGACTTCGTATTCGGCCAGCGAGTTGACGATGAAGGTCATGCGCAGGCGCGCATCCGGCGCGTAACGCGAATCGGGAAAGCGCGTGACGAGTTCCTTGAACGATTCGAACGACTCTTTGGCCGCCTTCTGGTCACGCTCGGAAAGATTCTGCAG
Source organism: Betaproteobacteria bacterium (assembly GCA_031368125.1). GTDB lineage: Bacteria > Pseudomonadota > Gammaproteobacteria > Burkholderiales > Burkholderiaceae_C > CAISIP01. The sequence continues at coordinate 4,296 of JANLQZ010000361.1, read as the reverse complement.
TGTGATGAACGAAAACCAACCCAGGTCATCATTGAAGTTGATCAGTCCCTTGAGGTACAGCGCGTAGTCGATGGCCGGGCTCGCCGGATGGAGTTTCATGAACCGCTCGAGCGCGGCAGTCGCCTGTGCCGGTTCCGCCGCCTTGTAGTGCGCATAGGCCTTTTCCAGCTGCGCCTGCTGCGCCAAGGGTGTGCCCGCGGCGCGGCCTTCGAGTTTTTCCAGCAGCACAGCGGCTTTGTCGTAGGCACCCGAATTCAATTCGTCCTTGGCCTCGGCATAAAGCTTGTTCGGGCTCCAGTTGCTGGTCTTGTCGTCTGGTGTCGACGAGCATGCGGCGAGCAACAAACCTGCACCAGCCAGAAGCAGGACGCGCAGCATCGATAATTTGGCTCGGAGCATGGGGACAACCTTGATGAGAAATAGCAGTGCGATTATATCGGGCGACCTAGGCGCAGCAGAGCCCGAAGACGAGGCGGAATCCGGCCCGCAAGTCGAGTGGCGCGAACTGGTCATCATGCCGGCGCTGCATGGCGCGCGGCTGGACCGGGCACTCGTCGATGCCATGCCGGAGTTCTCGCGCAGCTATTTGCAGCAGTTGATCGACGACAGTGCTGTCGAGGTCAATGGACTGGTGGTGGTCAAGGCGTCGGCGCGACTCAAGGCCGGTGACGTGGCCCGTGTCGCTGTGCGTCCAGCGCCGCAAAGCCAGGCGTTCAAACCGCAGCTGATGCCGTTGCACATTGTGTTCGAAGATGAACACATGCTGGTGATCGACAAGCCAGCCGGTCTGGTGGTCCACCCCGCGCCCGGAAACTGGAGCGGCACCCTGCTCAATGGCCTGCTGGCCCACGACCCGCGCTTCACGCAGTTGCCAAGGGCCGGCATCGTGCATCGGCTCGACAAGGACACGAGCGGATTGATGCTGGTGGCGCGAACCCGCCAGGCGATGGATGCCTTGGTGCACATGATTGCTGCCCGCACGGTGCAAAGGCAGTACCTGGCGCTGGCGCACAAACCCTGGTCGGGGCCATTGCGGCGCGAGGTTCAGGAGCCGGTCGGCCGTGATCCAAGGAACCGGCTGCGCATGGCGGTGGTCGACATGGCGCGCGACGCCGGCAAGCCTGCCAGAACCACGATCGAGCTGTTGCAGAACGCTCAGCAGGGGTGCCTGGTGCGTTGCACCTTGCATACCGGCCGAACGCACCAGATCCGGGTTCACATGGCGTCTATCGGGCATCCGCTGGTCGCGGATCTCACCTATTCCGGTGCCCCCGCGGCGGGACTCGAACGCCAGGCCCTGCATGCCTACCATCTTGCGCTGCAGCATCCGGTGACCGGGCACATGCTCGATTTTCGCGCCGCCTTGCCGCCGGACCTGGGCAGCGCATTGTCGCTCTGGGGTCTGAGCTACAATCCGGCCTGACAGCCCTGGACCCGCACGCGTGGGACACCTCCAGAAGCACGCACCGCGGACGCCTCAGTCTGCCCGTAGCGCTCCAACTTAAATCTCGTTGATCTGCACCCCAGCGGTGCCCTTCCCGGAATCGCAAGACGATGAATACGGCCCAGGCGAAGCGCATACTGGAAACCGCCCTGATTTGCTCACAACAACCGTTGCAGGTTCGGGACTTGCGCGCGTTGTTCAACGACGTGGTCGGGGTCGAGACGATCAAGCACCTGCTCCAGGAATTGCAGCTCGAGTGGACTCAGCGCGGCGTTGAACTGGTGCAGGTGGCCACCGGCTGGCGTTTCCAGAGTCGGCCAGAAATGCGTGAGTTCCTGGACCGCCTGCATCCGGAAAAACCGCCCCGGTACACCCGCGCGACCATGGAGACGCTGGCCATCATTGCCTACCGCCAGCCGGTGACGCGAGGGGATATGGAAGACATCCGCGGGGTAACGATCAACAGCCTGATCATCAAGCAGCTGGAAGACCGGGGATGGATTGAAGTGATCGGGCATCGCGAGGCGCCGGGCCGTCCGGCATTGTTTGCGACCTCACGCCAGTTTCTGGATGACCTCGGCATCGCGTCGCTCGACCAGTTGCCCCTGCGCGGCCAGGCCGGGGTGGATGCTCTCGAGCCACTGATGCAGGTGTCTGAAAATGGCGTTGCCCATGCGGACGAGCCATCACTGGAACTGGCGCTCGACGTGCCCGTTGAAGGGCCACATGGCAACGAATTGCCCCTGCCTCAGGGGAACACAGTGAACTCACGCTCTCTGGCGGGCACACACCATGAATGACAACAATCCGCAGGACCCGCATGCCAACCCACCAGAGGTCGCACCCCTGACCCAGGAACGGGCGGGCCTGTCGCCGGGCCACGAAGCAGGGCAGCCGGAGCCGCGCGGCCCGCTGCCGCCAGACGTGCCAGACGCCGTGGGTGGTGGGGTGGGCGATGCCAGTGGCAGGCTGGACGCGGGTGCTGGCGGCGCACCGGAAAGCCTGTTTCAGGACGTTGTATCCGGGCGCTTCGACGCTGCGGAGGAGGGTGCCGACACGACGCCGCCCAAACGTGTTCTGGCGCCGATGGCCGACAGCCCCAAACTGCACAAGGTGCTGGCGCAGGCCGGCATGGGCTCGCGGCTGGAAATGGAGCAGCTCATCATGGAAGGCCGCATCACGGTCAACAACGAGCCGGCGCATATCGGTCAACGCATCCAGTACGGAGACCACGTCAAGGTCAATGGCAAGCCGATCCGGTTTCGCGTGGAGGCCCCGTCGGCGCGCGTCATTGCGTACCACAAGCCGGCAGGTGAAGTGGTCACCAACGATGATCCGCAAAATCGGCCGACGGTATTCCGGCGGCTGCCCAAACTTCAGCAGGGCAAGTGGCAATCGGTCGGGCGGCTCGACCTCAACACCGAGGGCCTGCTGTTGTTCACCAGCGCGGGTGATCTTGCCAACAGTCTGATGCACCCGCGGTTTGGCCTCGAGCGCGAGTACGCGGTTCGGGTCTTGGGCGCCTTGAGCAATGACGAAAAACAGAAACTGCTCGATGGCGTGCGCCTCGAGGATGGTGTCGCGCATTTCGGCTCCATTGAGAATGGCGGCGGAGAAGGTGCCAATTGCTGGTACCGGGTCACCATTTCCGAGGGCCGAAACCGGGAAGTGCGCCGCATGTTCGAGGCCGTTGGCCATGCCGTCAGTCGCCTCATCAGGATTCGTTATGGCGCGATGCTGCTGCCGCGCGGACTCAAACGCGGAGCCTGGATGGAACTCGACGCAAGCGACATCAGTGCATTGCGCCAAGCTTCGGGCGACCGGGAGGCTTCAGCCGGCGAGGCGCGTACGGGCGAACGCAGTGGCGCGCCTGCGCGTGATGGGCCGACAACCGGGGGCGGCAACCGCCGGCGCAAGAGAGGCGGTCGTTCGGGCGCCGAGCGCCGACCGGCCGATGGCCAGCGCACTGGACCACCCGGAATGGCAGGTCCGGCCGGGAACGGCAACAATGCGGGCGGTCCCGGACCAGGCCGCAACCGCGCCCGCACCGAGCGACCCGATGACGGGGCGCGTGCGGACCGCCAGGCGGCGGAATCGCAACCCGATCCGATGAAGACGGCCTTTGGTTATATCGGCGCCGATAGTTTCACCCGGCAGCGCCAGGGGCCGGGCCAGGGCCGAGGACAACGCGGTGGCAACGGCATGTCGGGCGGGCCTGGCGGCGGTGGGAACAACCGGCGCGGCGGGCGCAATCGGTGACAACGTGGCGGTGCCGCGCTGAGCGCGCCAGGCGACGCGCGCTGGCTGTGCAGCAACCGGTGCAAAGCTGCACCTCAGGTTAAAATGCAAGGCTTTGCCCTCGCGGCAAAATGATTTCAACCGCCCAGGAAGCACCCATGACCATCGAGCGCACCCTTTCCATCATCAAACCCGACGCAGTCGCGAAAAACGTCATCGGCCAGATCTACGCGAGGTTCGAAGCCGCGGGGTTGAAGATCGTCGCCGCACGCATGGTGCGCCTCTCCCGTGCCGAGGCCGAGGCCTTTTACGCTGTCCACAAGGGACGCCCGTTTTTCAATGACCTCGTTTCCTTCATGGTCTCCGGCCCGGTAATGATCCAGGCACTGGAGGGCGAAAACGCGGTCCTGAGGAACCGTGATCTGATGGGTGCGACAGACCCGAAGAAGGCAGCCCCCGGCACCATCCGCGCAGACTTTGCCGACAGCATCGACGCCAACGCGGTGCACGGTTCGGATGCCGCCGAGACCGCTGCAGTGGAAGTCGCGTTCTTCTTCCCCGGCATGAACGTTTACTCGCGCTGATCGAAGTCATGTCGGCCAATCTTCTCGACT
>JANLQZ010000357.1:0-1935 GCA_031368125.1 Betaproteobacteria bacterium | reverse complement strand
GGGTGGCACATGCCATGACCAATATTGCCGCCAGTTCTGGGACAATCGGCGCATGAAAGTCTTCCAGATCGAGAACGATTGGGGCATGGACAACCTGCGGCTCTCCAGCCGCCCGGATCCCAAGCCAGGCCCTGGCCAGGTGCTGCTGCGCATGAAGGCGGCATCGCTCAACTACCGCGACCTCGTGGTGCCTATGCGCGGTTATGGTTCCTTCACCGGCAACCTGCCGCTGATCCCGATCTCGGATGGCGTCGGCGAGGTGGTCGAGGTCGGCGCGGGTGTCACGCGGGTGCAGGTGGGCCAGCGGGTGTGCCCGATGTTCAACCAGCACTGGATCGCCGGCGACCTGAATCTTGAGCGCATCGCCAGCGGCACGCTGGGCGGTCCGATCGACGGCACCATGGCCGAGCTGATGTGCCTGTCGCAGCAGGGCGTGGTGGCGGTGCCCGAGCACCTGTCGGACGAGCAGGCCGCCACCCTGCCATGCGCCGCCCTGACCGCGTGGAGTGCGCTGGTGACCTACGGCGCCCTCGGCCCGGGTTCACGCGTGCTGGTGCAGGGCACCGGCGGCGTGGCGCTGTTCGCGCTGCAGTTCGCCAAGCTGCTGGGCGCGCATGTCACCGTCATCTCGTCGAGCGACACGAAGATCGCGCGCGCAAAAACCATGGGCGCCGACGCCGCCATCAATTACCTGACGGTTCCCGAGTGGTACAAGGCCACGCGCGAGATCACGCAGGGCAACGGCTACGACCATATCCTCGAGCTCGGCGGCGAGAAGACGCTGCAGCAGTCGCTGCGCTGCGTGCGCCCGGGCGGCACCCTGTCGATGATCGGCGTGCTCTCGGGTGGTGCGATGACCGCGCCGCTGGGGCTGGTGGTGACGCGCCAGGTGCGGCTGCAGGGCATCACGGTGGGCCACCGCGACGGCATGGAGGCGATGGTGCGGGCCATCGGCCAGCACAAACTCGAGCCAGTGATCGACCGGGTGTTCAAGTTCGAGGAACTCAAGCAAGCCATGGCGCACCTGCAAAGTGGCGCGCATTTCGGCAAGGTCTGCATCCGGCATTAGGGCCGGGCGCTCGCGCCAGCCGTTACGGCAGCGAGCGCACCCACAACACGATCGACGCCACCATCGGCGCGGTGGCTTCCGGCGCACGGATATCGCCGGCCAGCACATGTTGCCCGCGGCTCTGGCTGTAGCGCACCACCTCGATCGACTTGCGTGCTGCACCGATCCGCGCGAACGCGGCGCGGGTTTCGGCCGGGTCCACGGTCTGGTCCTGTTCGCTGTACAGCACCAGCACCGGTGTGCGAAAGGCCGACAGCTCGCTTTCGCGCACGTGTTTCACCAGCGCCATCATCGGGAACAACGCGCGCGTCGGATAACGGGTGGTCCAGGCCAGGGCCTCGCGCGGGTCCTGCGGCGTCCAGCCGCGGCTCTGGCCTTCCAACGCGAGCGCAATGTTGCGGCCCCAGGGGCCGTTGATGACTTCCGAGCGCTTGTCCCTGGGGCCGTAGTTGGGCGAGATGAAAACGTGTGCCGCCACATTGCCGCCCCCGGGCGTCAGCGCCAGCCAGCTGGCCAGCGTGGAGCCGGTGGAGCAGCTGATCACCAGCACCCGCTCACCCAGCAGTTGCCCGATGCGCACCGCCTCTACCGTGTCGGCCATCCATTGCTGCGGGTCGGCCTCGGCCATGGCGTCGCCCGACCGGCCATGGCCGGCCAGGCGGGTAAAAAACGCGTTCGCGCCCAATGCCTGGGCCACCTGTTGGGCCACTGGCGCGGTCTCCAGCCGGCTGGCGGAAAAACCGTGGATATAGACCACCGACCAGGGCGTGCGCTGCCTGGCGCCGGAATGCCAGACGATGCCTTTGGCCAGCCCGGGCCGGATATCGGTGTAGGCGGCCTCGCTGCTCGCGAGCCAGGTGTCCAGC
>JANLQZ010000356.1:0-5947 GCA_031368125.1 Betaproteobacteria bacterium | reverse complement strand
TGTGCTCGATGCGATCGAGCCGCTGGCGACCGCGTCGATGTGTGGCGACGACATGGCCGCGCTGGGGGTCCAGCCGGGCGATGTGATCAGCGTGCGCTCGCGCCGTGGCGCGGTGGCGATCCATCTGCGGCGCGACGACGGCACGCCCAGTGGCGCGGTGTTCATTCCCTTCGCCTATTACGAGGCGGCGGCCAACCTGATGACCAACGCGGCGCTCGACCCGGTCGGCAAAATCCCCGAGTTCAAATACTGCGCCGTCGCGGTGACCGCGGGCGGTGTCGTCACAGCTTCGGCCGGCTACGGCACCGGCGCCGTCGCGCGCTGACCGGGGCGCCGCGTGGGATGATGCGGGCCATGTCTGTAGTTCGCCCCTCGGTCGACGTTGCGGTCGTGATGCGGCGCGAACGCATACCGGGCGCGGCCAGCCGCTGGCAACTCTGGCGCTGGGTGTTGGCGGAGGTGGTCCGTGCCGAGCCAGGGTTTGGCACGTTGCCCCGTCTCCTGTACCAGGACGACAACGAGCAGCGCTGGCTCCATCCGGGCCACACGGTCGAACTGGTCCGGGACGACGCGGAAGGTTATTACCTCAACGCCACCACACAGGCGCCGTGCTGGTTTGTGATGTGGCGCATGGAAGAAACGGCCGCTCTGGCGCAGGAGCCGATTGCAGTGCCCCAGGTCGTCACCTTGAGTTACCACGACGCCGGCCGCTGGCTGGACGCGCAGGAAACGGTGGAGCAGGTGCCGGCGCCGCCCGACATCGTGGCGTGGCTGCAGGCGTTCATCGATGAAAACCATGTGCTCGAACCGAAGCGGCGCAAGCGCCCCGAGAGCTTCCGCTCGCTCACCGACCGCTTCGGCAATCCGGCTGCGGTGAGCACGGGTACGCGCGGCGACGGTTCCGGCCGGGGCGATGGCGGTGGGTCATGACGGACGGGTCCGGTGGTTTTTTCGACCGGTGGTCGAAGCGCAAACTGGAGCTGCGTGCCGCGCAGCCGGCGGCCGCGCCAATGCCAGCCGCGCCAATGCCAGCCGCGCCACCGGCGCCCGATCGGCAGGCACCGGTGCCGGTGACGGCGCCGGACGCCGACAACGCGCGCGCGCTGGTCGCAGCGCCGGTGGCGCTGCCGGCTGGCACCACCCGACAGGACGGAGCGGCGGCTGCCGAGTTCCCGACGCTCGACGACGCCAGCCGCCTGACGCCGGATTCCGATTTCAAGCCATTCATGGCGCGTGGTGTGGAGCCGGGCGTCAAGAACGCCGCGATGAAGAAGCTGTTCGCCGATCCGCGATTCAACGTGATGGACCGGCTCGACACCTACATCGACGACTACTCCCTGAGCGATCCGATCCCCGAGGCGATGCTGCGCCAGATGGTGAGCGCGAGGTTCCTGAACCTGTTTGGCGACGACGCTGACAAGGCGGACCCGCAGGGCGCCGAGATTGCAGCGTCCGCAGCGCGGGATGGTGGTTATACCCCTGCCGCCGAAATGGTGGCACAGTCGCCCGCAGCAGCGGCGCCGCAGCAGAGCATTTCCTCACCACCCGAGCAGACCCGGACCGCGTTGTCCGGGTCTGCGACAACGGACACCCCGATCGACCATGACCATCCTGATTTGCGACTGCAACCAGACCATGCCCCTGCAGCCGGGCGTGCTGGGCGAGGCCCTGCATGAGGAGCTGACGCTGCACCACGCGTTGTGCCGGCGCCAGGCCGGCGCGTTCCAGCAGGCGGTGTTGACGGGCCAGGACCTGGTGGTTGCCTGCACCCAGGAAAGGCGCCTGTTTGCCGAGCTCGCCGCGCAGACGGAAGGCGCCCGACCGGCTGCCGAGCAATCGATCCGGTTCGTCAACATCCGCGAGACCGGCGGCTGGGGCAAGGATGGATCCAGGGCGATGCCCAAGGTCGCTGCGTTGCTGGCACTGGCCCAACTGCCGGACCCGGAGCCGGTGCCGACCGTCACCTACAACAGCGCGGGCCGGCTGCTCGTGATCGGTGCGCTGGACGCGGCCGAACGCATGGCGGCATTGCTGGACGATGTGTTGGACGTGACGCTGTTCGCGCAGGGCGCTGGTGTCGACGGCGGCGCGCAGGAGCGGCGTTATCCGGTGCTCGGCGGCCGCATCGCGTCGCTGACGGGCTGGCTCGGTGCGTTCGAGCTGCGTTGGACGCGCGACAACCCGATCGACCTCGACCTGTGCACCCGGTGTAACGCCTGCCTGGCGGTCTGCCCCGAGGGCGCCATCGGGCTGGATTACCAGATCGACGCTGCGTTGTGCACTTCGCAGCGCAGTTGCGTCAAGGTCTGCACGGTCGCGGGGGCGATCGACTTTGGCCGCAAGGCGCAGGACCAGAGCGAACAATTCGATCTGGTGCTCGACCTGCGTGCCGCCACGCAGCCGGTCCCGCCCGCGAGCCAGTTCACCCAGCACGCCGCGCCGCAGGGTTACTTCCGGCTTCCCGCGCATGGGGTTCCGGCGCCCGGTCAGCCGGGCGAGACCCAGACACTGCTGAAGCTGCGCGCTCTGGTGGGCGAATTCGAGAAGCCGAAATTCTTTGTCTACAAGCAGAAGCTCTGCGCCCACAGCCGCAACATGCAGACTGGTTGCGACGCCTGCATCACGGTCTGCTCGGCCGCCGCCATCAGCAGCGAGCCGGCGCGCCAGCAGATCAAGGTCAATCCGAACCTGTGTGTGGGTTGTGGTGCCTGCACCACCGTGTGCCCCACCGGTGCCCTGGCCTTCGCCTACCCGCGCCCGAGCGAGCAGGGGGTGCGGCTCAAGACCTTGCTGGCGACCTACACCCGCGCCGGTGGCCGCAATGCCGCCTTGTTGCTGCACAGCCAGGACGCGGGCACACGGCTGGTCAACGACCTGGGCCGGGCGGCCCAACTGGCCGTTGTCACCCATGGCGTTCCCGCGCGAGTATTGCCGCTGGCGCTGTGGCACACCGCATCGACCGGGCTGGACCTGTGGCTGACCGCGATCGCCTACGGGGCGTCCCAGGTCTGGGTGTTGATGACCGACGAAGAGGCGCCGCAGTACCGCGATGCCGTGCGTGCGCAGATGGATGTCGCGCAGGCGATCCTGAACGGGCTTGGCTTCGCCGGCACGCATTTTTCCATTCTCGATGCGCGCGGCGGCCGCGACCTGACCGCGCTGGACGCGGCGCTACAGGCGCCGGCCGCGCAGGGTGTGGGCCGCGCCGCCAGTTTTGCGGTGCAGGCCGACAAACGCGTGACGCTCGAACTGGTGCTGGACCACCTGGTGGCGCAGGCGCCGGTGCCGGTCGGCGAAATCGCGCTGGCGGGCCAGCTGGCGCCTTCCGTTTCGCCGTTCGGCAGCCTCCTGGTCGACAAGGAAGCCTGCACCTTGTGCCTGAGTTGTGTCAGCGCCTGCCCCTCCGGTGCGTTGCTGGACAACCCCCTGATGCCGCAACTCGCCTTCATCGAAAAAAACTGTGTGCAGTGCGGCCTGTGTGTCTCCACCTGCCCGGAAGACGCCCTCAGGCTGCAGCCGCGGCTGCTGCTCACGGCCGAGCGCAAACAGGCGCGGGTGCTGCATGCGTCGCCGCCGTATGCCTGCATACGCTGCAACAAACCCTTCGGCACGTTGAAGGCGATCGAGGCCATGCTGGGCAAACTGGCCGGGCATGCGATGTTCCAGGGCGAGGCGTTGCAGCGGCTCAAGATGTGCGGCGACTGCCGCGTGATCGACCTCTATTCCGCATCGAACGAAACCAGGATCACCGATCTTTGACCTGTGCACACGCCATGAAAACCAAGCCGGCCAACGAGGCCACCCTTGCCAACCTGCCCGGTGCGCCGGGTTCGGCGGTGCTGGACGAAGAGACCGCCCGGGCCGAGGTCTACGGCCTGCTCTCGGCGCTGTTCTACCTTGCACCGACGCCCGAGCTGCTGTCGCAGCTGCGCGTGGCGGTGACCGACAGCCCGGTACCTGGGGGTTTTCTCGAACCGCCGTGGAGCGCCCTGGTGGCCCACACGCGGGCACGGGACGATGCAGCCATCCGGGACGAATACAACGCCTTGTTCGGGGGGGTCGGCAAGCCCGAAGTGTCCCTGTTCGGCTCGCACTACCTGAGCGGTTTCCTGAATGAAAAGCCGCTGGCCGCGTTGCGGGGCGACCTGGCGCGGCTCGGGTTGGCGCGCGTCGACGCCATGTCCGACACCGAAGACCATGTGGCCTATCTGTGCGAAGTGATGCGTTACCTGATCGCCGGCGACGACGCGGCGGTGGCCAACCTGAGGACCCAGCGCGCGTTCTTCACCGACCATCTGCAGCCGTGGGTGCCGCAAATGTGCGATCGCATCGGGCAGCACCCGCAGGCGCATTTTTATGCCGCACTGGCGGGTTTCACACGCGCTTTTGTCGAGGTCGAAACGCAGGGCTTCGACCTGCTGGAGTGAACGCAGCCTGCAGGCGGCGCATCACGGCCGCGGCTGCAGCTGCTGCAGTTCGGCCAGCGTGTTGGCATTGGCAAAGGCCAGGGCGTCGTCGAACGGCACCGCCGCACAGCGGTGCAGCGCGGTCCAGCGGTCGATCTTGCGCTGTCCGCCCTGCGTGAAACGCACCAGGCTCTCCAGCAGTTCGGACTGCATCAGGCAGAACACCGGCTGCACCTGCAGCCGCCCGTCCTCGTGTGTTGCCGCCATTGCTATTTCGGCGTTCTCGTGCTCCAGGGCATCGGCCAGCCGCCGCACCAGGTCCGCGGGGAACAGCGGCGAGTCGCACGGAACCGTCACCAGGTAGGGTGTCTCGCACCGCTCCAGTCCGGTCAGGAAACCCGCCAGCGGCCCGGCGTAGTCGGGCAGGGTATCGGGCCAGACCGGTGCACCCATCGCCTCGTAGGCGCCGAGGTTGCGATTGGCATTGACCATGATTTCGCCCACCTGCGGCCCCAGCCGCAGCAGGGCATGTAATGCCATCGGCAAACCGTTGTAGTTCTGCAGCCCCTTGTCGGCACCGCCCATGCGGCTGCCGCGGCCGCCCGCCAGGATCAACCCGGTGATGTGTGTCTTGTCGATCATGCTGTATGGGGTGGGTAAGTGGCCGGGGCAGGCTGGATTTTCGCCCGGTTCCGGGTCCGGCGCAGCCAGGCGCCGGTTGGACGCAACCAGCCGTGCGCCGGGTTCCAACTGCGGGTAATCGATGGCGGGGCAGACCGACGCGAGATGGCCAAATACCCCCATCGCCAGAGGGGTCGGGGCGCACCGCTGCGACGCCGCGCACCGCGGCCAGTGCGTCGATTGATTCATTCCTGGTTCGACTTGGCGCATTAGGGTTTTTCTGCTTGTTAAAGCAGCACTACTCGGCTAGATTCGACCTCGTGCCGACGCAACCAGGACGTACCGCACTGCGCTTCAGTTCCGTCGCAGAAAATTTAAGGAGACCCATGATGGCCCCATCCCCGAGCAGGTTGTCACGTCGTAGCGTTTTTGCAGGGGCAAGCGCGGTCGGTGCCATCGCGGCTGTCGCCGTTCTGGCGCCTACGATCAAGGGCGCTGTGGCACCAGATGCGCAACGCGTATTGCCGGCGCCCGACAAGGGTGGTGGCTACCGACTCAGCGAACACGTCAAGCGGTATTACAAGACCACGCTGGTCTGACGTCCCGCCCCACGCTGCATCTGGAGAGCCTTATGTTGTTGACCAAGAAATCGGGCGCCAACGGCAGCGCCGACCATTCCCCTCTGGTGCGCAGCCTGCGCCGCGGGTTGTCCGGCGCCTTGCCGACGATGGACCGGCGTTCGTTCCTGCGCCGCTCCGGCCGGGGTGTGGGGGTCGGTCTCGCCGCCAGCCAGCTGGCGCTCGTGAAAAGGTCGCACGGCGCGGATGGCAAGCCGGCCATCGGCGAAGGCAAGATCGAGATCAAGCGCACGGTGTGCACGCATTGTTCGGTCGGTTGCGCCGTCGATGCGGTGGTGGAGA
>JANLQZ010000351.1:0-1936 GCA_031368125.1 Betaproteobacteria bacterium | reverse complement strand
GACTCGCCCAGCAACCGGATCACGATCTCACGGTCGGAAAACGAGGTGTAGTTGTAGGGAATCTCGCGGATGCGCTCGTGCGACGCAGGCGCGAAGCCCTCGGCTGGGGAAAAATGCTCGGGTCGAGTCGGGGCGTTCATTCGTTACTGGGGCGACAACCGCCGCTGGTGGGTACCCGGCTGCCTTGCGAAAGCGCCGAACTGGCTGATGGCGCCGACCGCTTGCGCCGGCACGAACGATATTACCGCAGCGCAGCATTTTCCGGCCGTCGGTGGGGTCAACCTATGGAAATCCCTCTCTCACCCGGGCGCGCGAGCAGGGTTTAATCGAATGGTCATACGTCCCGTTTAAGCTGCCCCTTTGTTCAAGGAGAAGAAATGAAACTGAAATTCGCCGCCCTCGCAGTCCTGGCCACCGCATCGCTTTCGGCGCAAGCGCAAACCGAAATCCAGTGGTGGCACGCGCAGACCGCCGTGAATGCACAAGTGATAGACGACTTGGCCAAGAATTTCAATGCCAGCCAGAAGGCCTACAAGGTCGTCACGACGTACAAGGGCAGCTACACCGAAACCTTCACCGCCACTGTCGCCGCCTTCCGTGCAGGCAATGCACCGCACATCGTTCAGGTTGTTGAAGTCGGAACTGCCACCATGATGGCCAGCACGGGTGTGTCCGTTCCGGTTGGAAAGATGATGAAGGACGCCGGGGAGAAATTCGATCCGAAATCCTACATTTCCGCCGTCGCCGGTTACTACACGGCGCCCAGCGGCGAAATGCTGAGTTTCCCGTTCAACAGTTCCACCACAGTCTTCTACTTCAACAAGGACGCCTTCAAGGTGGCCGGTATCGACACCACCAAGCCACCCGGCACCTGGCCCGAGGTGGCGCTGGCAGCGGCCAAACTCAAGGCCAGCGGCCACAAGTGCCCGATCACCATCGCCTGGCAGGGCTGGACACAGCTCGAGAGTTTCTCCGCCTGGCACAACGTCGAGTTCGCGACCAAGGGCAATGGGTTTCAGGGCATGGACGCCCGCATGAAAATCAACTCGCCGCTGCATGTACGCCATATCGAGAATCTGGCCAACATGGCCAAGCAGGGCCTGTTTATCTACAAGGGCCGGGCGAATACCTCGGAGGCCAGCTTCATTTCCGGCGAATGCGCCATGACGACCACCTCCACCGGCTTCTATGGCAATGTGAAGGCCAACGCCAAGTTCGACTGGGGCCTGGCGCCGCTGCCCTACTATCCCGATGTGCCCGGCGCACCGCAGAATACCATCATTGGCGGCGCCAGCCTGTGGGTCATCGCAGGCAAGAAGGCTGACGATTACAAGGGGGTCGCGCAGTTCTTCAACTACCTGTCCCAGCCCGACGTCCAGGCGGCGACGCACCAGCGTACCGGTTACCTGCCAATCACCACGGCCGCGTTCCAGCTCACCGAAAAGTCCGGTTTCTACCAGAAGAACCCCGGGTCGGACGTGGGCGTGAACCAGATGATCCGCAAGACCACGGACAAGTCGCGCGGCATCCGTCTGGGCAACTACGTGCAGATCCGCGACATCGAGGACGAGGAACTGGAGCAGGTCTGGGCCGGCAAGAAGACCGCCAAGGAAGCACTGGACTCGATCGTGCAACGCGGCAACGAGTTGCTGGACCGGTTTGAAAAAGCCAACAAGCCGAAAAAGGGCTAGTGGAAAAGCGTGTAGTTTTCCGCTCGACCTGGCTGCCGTGGGTGCTCATCGCACCCCAGGCGCTGGTGATCGCGGTGTTTTTCTTCTGGCCCGCCGCGCAGGTCGTGCTGCAGTCAGTCCAGCAGACCAACGCCTTCGGCACCTCGGTCGAATGGGTCGCTCTGGAGAACTTCGAGAATCTCTGGAACGACCCGACCTACCTGGCGTCGTTTTACACCACCGCCGTTTTCTCAACCCTGGTGGCG
>JANLQZ010000349.1:0-8853 GCA_031368125.1 Betaproteobacteria bacterium | reverse complement strand
GCCTTCCGGTGTCGACTTGGTCAGCATCGGCGTTTCGATGTCGATGAAGCCGTTGGCATCCAGGAATTTGCGCACCTCCATGGACACCCGGTAGCGCAGCATCAGGTTGTTCTGCATGTAGGGCCGGCGCAAATCGAGCACGCGGTGGGTGAGCCGCGTGGTCTCGCTGAGGTTGTCGTCGTCGAGCTGAAACGGAGGCGTCACCGAGGGGTTGAGCACAGTCAGTTCATGGCACAGGACCTCGATCTTGCCGCTGCGCAGGTTGTCGTTCACAGTACCGGCGGGTCGAGCCCGCACGATGCCCCGGACCTGGATGCAGAACTCGTTGCGCAGGCCTTCGGCCCGCGCGAACATCTCGGCGCGGTCAGGATCGCAAACCACCTGCACGTAGCCCTCGCGGTCGCGTACATCGACGAAGATCACGCCGCCATGATCACGCCGACGATTGACCCATCCGCACAGCGAGACGCTTTGGCCCAACAGGGCTTCGGTGACAAGACCGCAATAGTGGGAACGCATGGCCATGGAGAGCTTTCATAGTGCCCTGACGCCGCAAGAGCACGGGTAACGGTGGTTTATGGGTGGCCAGGATGGCGCACGGCTGGCCCTGGCGGCACGGCACCCATCGAGATCACATAGGTGAGCGCCTCATCGACGCTCATCTCCAGTTCGATCACTTCGGCGCGTGGCAGCATCAGGAAGAATCCACTGGTGGGATTGGGGGTGGTCGGTACGTAGACGCTGACGAAATCCGATCCCAGATGTTGCGCCACTTCTGAACCCGGTACACCGGTCTGAAAAGCCACGGTCCATGAACCGGCACGCGGATACTGGATCAGCATGGCCTTGCGAAAGGCATTCCCATCGCTGGAAAAAAGCGTATTCGATACCTTCTTGACACTGGTATAGATCGACTTGAATATGGGAATATTGGCGAACAGCCTATCCCATTGCCTGATCCACCATCGGCCAGCAACATTGGATACCAGCGCCCCCGTCAGCAGCAGTGTCACGAACACGAGGATCACACCGAGTCCGTGGATCGACCGCAACCGGTCGATGACCGGGCTTTCACCACCCGGCATCAGCGCCTCCAGGCCGGACAAGACGCCGCCGAAGATGCCGTCGAGTATTCCGACCAGCCACAACATCACCCACACCGTGATCGCCAACGGCAGCCAGACCAGCAGACCGGTAATGAGGTATTTTCTTATCGGCATGGCGATTGGCCGACGCGGCGAGTTCAAGCGCCGGAGCCAGCCGCTGGTGTCGCGTCGGGCTTCTTGACCACAGGTGTGTCGGCCGGCTTGGATTCAGTCCGCCCGTCGGCCTTGGGTTCGGCCTTCGTGACTGCATCGGATGCATCGGTCCCGGCAGCCTTTTCCTCGCCGGACGCGGGTGGGCTGGTATTGCCGCCCTTGAAGTCAGTTGCGTACCAGCCAGAGCCCTTGAGCTGAAAACCGGCAGCCGTAAGCTGCTTCCTGAAGGATGAAACGCCACACGACGGGCATTCGGCCAATGGCACGTCGGCGAGTTTCTGCAACACGTCCTTGGCAAACCCGCAGGAATCACATTTGTAGGCGTAGATCGGCATGGTGTTGGCGCTCGGGTTTTGCAGTCTGCAAAACCTTTGAGTATAACTTGGGCTACACGCCGTGCCACGCCGCGAGCGGCGCCGGGCGCGAACCGGAAGAGCGGCTAGAAAACCCGGACGCGGACAATGAGCTGCATCAACAACAGGCCCAGCGCGAAACCAACACCGCCGTAGATCAGGCCCTGCAAAAGCCGGTTGGTCCGCTTCTGCTCGGCCAGGAACTCACGCAGTTCACGCTGCAACCCGTTCGGCTGCTGCTTCAGAAAGTCATGCAGCAAGCGCGGCAATTCAGGAATCAGCTTGGCATAACGCGGGGCTTCTTCCTTGAGTTGGTCCAGCAGCTTCTGCGGGCCCAACTGTTCCAGCATCCATTTTTCGAGGAACGGTTTGGCGCTGTTCCAGAGGTCGAGGTCCGGGTCCAGGTCGCGACCAAGACCCTCGATATTGAGCAGCGTCTTTTGCAACAACACGAGTTGCGGCTGGATCTCGACGTGGAACCGGCGCGAGGTCTGAAACAGCCGCATCAACACCATGCCAAGCGAGATCTCCTTGAGCGGACGGTCGAAATACGGCTCGCACACGGTACGCACGGCCCCTTCGAGTTCATCCACACGGGTGCCCGGCGGCACCCACCCCGACTCGATGTGCAACTCCGCCACCCGCTTGTAGTCACGGCGAAAAAACGCGGTGAAGTTCTGTGCCAGATACTCCTTGTCGGACGCGGTCAGCGTGCCGACGATACCGAAATCGAGCGAAATGTAGCGACCGAAAGTGGCCGGGTCGACGCTGACCTGGATATTGCCCGGGTGCATGTCGGCATGGAAAAAACCGTCCCGAAACACCTGCGTGAAAAATAACGTCACGCCGTCGCGCGCGAGTTTCGGAATGTCCACACCGGCCGCACGCAGGCGCGAAACCTGACTGATCGGGATACCACGCATACGCTCCATCACGATCACATCGGGGCTGCAGTAATCCCAATACATCTCGGGAATCAGCACCAGATCCAGTCCGGCCATGTTGCGCCGCAACTGCGCGGCACACGCCGCCTCCCGTACCAGGTCCAGTTCGTCGTGCAGGTATTTGTCGAATTCGGCCACCACCTCGCGCGGTTTGAGCCGCTTGCCATCGGCCGATATGCCTTCGATCCAGCCGGCCATCATGCGCATGAGGCTCAGGTCCTTCTCGATCGCCGGCAACATGCCGGGACGCAGCACCTTCACCGCCACGTCCCGCTCCTTGCCGCTGCGGTCCTTGAGCACCGCAAAATGCACCTGCGCGATCGAGGCGCTGGCAACCGGCTCGCGTTCAAACGACGCGAATATTTCGTGCAGCGGCTTGCGGAAGGCACGCTCGATGCTGGCAACCGCGATATCCGATCCAAATGGCGGAACCCGGTCCTGCAGGCGCGCCAGTTCGTCCGATACATCCGGCGGCAGCAGGTCGCGCCGTGTCGACAGCACTTGCCCAAATTTCACAAATATCGGTCCAAGGCGCTCGAGCGCCTCGCGCAGGCGCTGGCCGCGCGGCGCGTCGAGCTTGCGGCCGACTGACACCACCTTCGCCAGTACCCGCAGCCACGGCTTCTGGAAACTGGTCAGAAGCAGTTCATCGAGACCGTATCTCAGCACCACCCAGAAAATGAATGCCCCGCGATAAAGGCGCGTCATGCTGGTGTGCCGCCTGCACCCGATACAGCGGCGTTGTTCGTGGCGAACTGCCGCACCGCCTGAGCGATGCGTCGCGCCGCCTGTCCGAGGGTGTGCGCGGGTACGTCGCCGATCGCGCGGGACAGATCCTCTTCTATGTCCCAGCGAACGTTGTCCGCCAGCCAATTGACTTCGGCCGCCAACTGCACATCGCCTTCTATGCGCACCGCCGGCTTGTCACCGCGCAGCAACACCTGCGCAATGGAAAACGGTGAGTCGTCGGTCACCGCCAGACTGAGATCGGGTACCGAGCCAACCGGCGCAAGGTCCAGCAGTCCGGCCGATGTAGCAATGAGCCGCAACGAGAAAGCGCGCCATTGCAACTGTACGACACGGCCTTTTTGCCGGACCAGCCGCGTGGTCGCTTCCTCCTCCTGCATCAACACGTGATTGAGAAGCAGCACGATGCGCCGCTGCGCCTCGTCTATGACCCAGGGTGGAGCCTGAAAATTGGTGACCAGGGATCGCGCAAATCCTTGAAGCAAAAGAAACGGGGACTGTGTTGCCATAGTCCCCGATTATTCCCGCAATCCTGCCGCGCCAGACGCGGCACGGTCGACCCGCAGTTACTGTAGCGCCTGCACGCCGGCTACCAGCCAGCCACTGTTGCCGGCCTTTGGCTTGGTCATGTTCCAGACCTCCCTGAACGGGCTGGGACCGGCCGAGGGCTGTTCACGGATCATGCCCGAAAACTCGACGCTGGCCATGTAGTCGGCGCCCGTATCCTCGATCCCGAGCAAGGTGGCGTCGATCATCACAACGTCGGTGTGGTTGACCGGCCCGCCGGTGTGGGCCTCCCGATCGCCCAGCTGGGCCTTGATTTCCCCCAGCATCTCGTCGGTCATCATGGCGCGCAGTGCGGGGATGTCGGATTTGTCCCAGGCCACCTGCAACGTCACGAAGTTTGTCTTCGCAGCCTTGAGAAAGCCATCGGTATCGAAGCCCGCCGGGATACCCCAAGTCTGGGAGCCGGCAAGGCCGGAGCCGATCATGGATCTGGACGTCTGCGCGTTGCCCAGTGGTTCCAACGCCATCGAACTGCTTCGCTCCCATGGCCGGGCCGACGCGTCGTTACCCACGTTTTCCGGCCGATAAGGCTTGGGCTCCGAAACCGGTGCGCCGCCAGCGCCCTGGAATGCAAACGGCGCCGCGCCGGCCTGGGGCTGCGCCGCCTTGCGGTTGCGCATGAACCATCCGACAGCGACCATCACCAACATCGCAAGTAAGGCGAACATCAGCACTTGGCCAAACGCTTCCCCCATACCGAGCGAGTGCGCCAGCCAGGCAAGGCCCAAACCTGCGGCGAGCCCGCCCAGCATTGCGCCCCAAGGCCGTTTCGGCGCGGCCGCCCCCCCGGCTGCCGCCGGGTTAGCAGGCGTATTTGTGGCGCCCTGGGCCGGAGCGGCAGGCGTCTGTGGGGCAGCTTCGCGCTTGGTCACACTGCCCGATTGCTTGCCGATCGACTTGCCTCCACCCAAACGCGCGGCGTCGGCGTTAAGACCCGTGAGGGCCAGCGCCGCCGCGATAACCAAAGTCCAGAGTTTCATAATGTCTCCAATCAGATGCAGCAAATAGGGTCGAAGGGGCGAAACGCAACCATCAGCACTTGATTCCAACATGCAACGCCACCAGACCACCAGTCAGGTTGTGGTAATCCACATGGCCAAAGCCACTTTTGAGCATAAGGGCTTTCAGTTCTTCCTGCCCCGGATGCATGCGGATCGACTCGGCCAGGTAGCGATAACTGGACGCGTCATTGGCAACCAATTGGCCCAACTTCGGCAACACCTTGAAAGAATACCAGTCGTAGGCCTTCTCCAACGGCTTGGCCACACGGGAAAACTCCAGCACCAGCAATTTGCCAGAGGGCTTGAGCACCCGGGCCATCTCCTGCAGAGCAACATCCTTGTGGGTCATGTTGCGCAAACCAAATGCGACGCTGACGACGTCGAATTGTCGATCCGCAAACGGCAGTTTTTCGGCGTCGCAGACCGCCGTCTGCACCGTATGCCCCGCATCGAGCAATCGATCGCGCCCCGCGCGCAACATGGCTTCATTGATGTCGGTCAGGACCACCCGTCCGGTCCTTCCAGCCCGGCGCGCAAATGCCGCCGCGAGATCGCCAGTACCGCCGGCGATGTCCAGCACCTGGAAACCTTCCCGGACGTTGGCAACTGCCACCGTGTAGGCCTTCCACACGCGGTGCAAGCCCAGGGACATGAGGTCGTTCATCAGGTCGTACTTGGGCGCGACCGAATCGAAGACGCTGCGCACGCGGCGCGCCTTCTCGGCCTCGTCGACCGGCTCAAATCCGAAATGGGTCGAACTCATCCTGCAATGCTAGACCGAAATCCGTCGACTGTGGCCACATCCTCACCTTCGACACGCCAATCTGTCGCGATTTTGATGAATGCGCCAGTCGATGACCCATCAACGGGGGCGTTCATCGCGTGCGCCCGACGACCGCAGCGTCGATGGCTGCGCAGCCGTGGCCGGCCGCCACCGGCATGGCGGCATCGCGGTCAACACAGTTGGACAGCAAACGGCTGGTGAATTGTCCCCCCACAGCGCTTCCTGCCGGGAGCCCAGGAAATACGGGTAGTCCCAGGAAATAGTCCCGGAGTTGTACCCGTCCGAAAAGGCCGGGTGCACGGCGTAGTTGCCGACTGGCTCCAGTACATGCAGATCGACCTCGCGCTTGCCCGTCTGCAGCACCTCCTGCCCGGGCCCGGGCCCCTGCAATTCAGCCGAAGGCGAATACACCCGCATCAGCTCAAACGGGATGCGCTACGTCACGCCGTCCGAAAAACTGATCTCCAGCAGCTGCGAATGGCCGTGAACCGTGATTGCCTGCGGCGACAGTGCGCCAGAAAGCAGACCTGCCATAAGGGACTGCCCCTCAGAACTTACACCAACACGCGCTCGATTCCGCCGGCGTTGGCCGCCGCCACGTATTGTTCAAGCCACTGTGGACCCAGAATCCGGTTCGCCATCTCCACAACAATGTAGTCCGCCTCCAGCAATCCGTTTTGCAGATCGTCGCCATAACGGCTCAGACCCTGCAGGCAACTGGGACACGACGTCAAGATTTTGACGTTGGCGCCCGCCGCGATGGCACCGGTCTGGCGCAGGGCCGCCTCGTCGTTGCGCAACTCCTCCTCCTTGCGAAATCGGATCTGGGTTGAAATGTCCGGCCGCGTCACGCCCAGCGTGCCGCTTTCGCCGCAACACCGTTTGCTTTCCAGCACGCGCTCGGGGTTGGCACCGCCCACCAGGGCCCGGACCGTCTTCATCGGATCCTGCTGCTTCAGCGGGCTATGGCAGGGGTCATGGTAAAGGTAGCCGCCTGGGCCGCCGGCTTCGAGGCGGATATTCTTTTCAAGCAGGTATTCATGGATATCGATGATCCGGCACCCGGCAAAGATGTCCTCGAACTTGTAGCCCTGCAGCTGGTCGTAACAGGTGCCGCAACTCACCACCACGGTTTTGATGTCGAGGTAGTTGAGTGTGTTGGCGACCCGATGGAACAATACGCGGTTGTCCGTGATGATCTTCTCGGCCTTGTCGAACTGGCCCGACCCGCGCTGCGGATAACCACAACACAGGTAGCCTGGTGGTAGCACGGTTTGCACCCCGGCATGCCACAACATGGCCTGGGTCGCCAGGCCCACCTGGCTGAACAGCCGCTCGGAGCCGCAACCCGGGAAATAGAACACCGCTTCGGTCTCCGATGTGGTGGCCCTGGGATCGCGAATGATCGGCACGTAGTCGCCGTCCTCAATATCGAGCAATGCGCGGGCGGTCTTCTTGGGCAGGCCACCCGGCATTTTCTTGTTGATGAAGTGGACCACCTGCGCCTTGAGCGGCGGTTTTCCAACCGTGGCGGGCGGCCGCGCGGTCTGCTTCCTGGCAAAGGTGCGCAGCACCTCGTTGGCCAGACGCTGCGCCCTGAATCCCACATCCACCATCGCCGAACGCACCAACTTGATGGTTCGCGGGCTGGTCGCGTTGAGGAAGAACATCGCCGCGGCATTTCCCGGGCGGAACGATTTCTTGCCCATCTTGCGCAGCAGGTTGCGCATGTTCATCGATACGTCCCCGAAATCGATATCGACGGGGCATGGCGACAGGCACTTGTGGCAAATCGTGCAGTGGTCCGCGACGTCCTCGAATTCCTCCCAGTGCTTGATGCTGATGCCGCGGCGCGTCTGTTCTTCGTACAGGAAGGCCTCCACCAGCAGCGAGGTGGCGAGGATCTTGTTGCGCGGGCTGTACAACAGGTTGGCGCGCGGCACATGGGTGGCGCACACCGGTTTGCACTTTCCGCAGCGCAGGCAGTCTTTGACCGAGTCCGAAATGGCGCCAATGTCCGACTGCTGCATGATCAGCGACTCATGCCCCATGAGCCCGAAGCTCGGGGTATAGGCGTTGCTCAGGTCGGCGAACATCAGGTCCGGCTCCAGGCCACGTGTGGACTGGGCGAGCAGCTCTGAATCTCGTAACAACTTGCCCTTGTTGAAGCGGCCCTGCGGATCGACGCGGCTCTTGTATTCGGTGAATGGGCGCAGTTCCTCGTCGGTCAGGAACTCCAGCTTCGTGATACCAATGCCATGTTCACCCGAAATCACGCCGTCGAGCGAGCGCGCCAGCGCCATGATGCGCTTGACCGCTGCATGGGCCGTCTGCAGCATGTCGTAATCATCGCTGTTGACGGGAATATTGGTGTGCACATTGCCGTCTCCCGCGTGCATGTGCAACGCGATCCACACCCGGCCCTTGAGCACCCGCTTGTGGATTGCGACGCATGCGCCCAGGATCGGCTCGAACGCCGCTCCGGCGAAGATGCCCTGCAGCGGGCCCCGCAACTGGGTCTTCCAGCTGGCGCGCAAACTGTGGTCCTGCAGCTGGTCGAACAGGTTGTCCACGCCGTCGAGCCAGCCCTGCCACTGGGCCTGCACAGCGGCGATCAACCGCTGCGCCTGCACCGCCCGGTCCTCCATCAGCTCGGCCGAGGCGATCGCCATCGCGTCGTCCTGTTTGCCCAGGGGCAAATTGCCCATGGCAAAGAACGCCTGCAACTCGGCACACAGCGCGAGTTTGTTGCGCAGGCTCAACTCGATGTTCATGCGTTCGATGCCATCGGTGTATTCGGCCATGCGGGCCAGCGGGATCACCACGTCCTCGTTGATCTTGAACGCATTGGTGTGCCTGGAGATTGCCGCCGTGCGCTTGCGGTCCAGCCAGAACTTCTTGCGCGCTTCAGGACTGACTGCGACAAAGCCCTCACCGCCACGGTTGTTGGCCAGTCGCACCACTTCCGAAGTCGCCCGTGCCACGGCATCGGCGTCGTGCCCGGCAATGTCACCCACGAGAACCATCTTGGGCAGCGTCGAATTGCTGCCGGGTGCGTTGGCGCGTTTGGATTTGGTGGCGTACCCCACCGCCTTGAGGTAGCGGTCGTCGAGGTGCTCCAGGCCGGCCAGCACGACACCGGAGCGCTTTTGCTCGGCAAACATGAAGTCGATGATGTCCACGATACCGGGCACCGCA
>JANLQZ010000341.1:0-6062 GCA_031368125.1 Betaproteobacteria bacterium | reverse complement strand
GCCGTGCAGGCAAAAGCCCGCGCTCAACACCACGGCCGCGATCAGGTAGAGCCACGAACTCATGCCGTAGACGAACGGCAGCAGGCAGGCAGCGAACAACACGATCGTATACAGCAGGATTTGCAGGCGCGTGAATTCGCTGCCGTGGGTTACCGGTAGCATCGGCAACCCGGATTTGCGGTAGTCCTCCACCCGGTACAGCGCCAGCGCCCAGAAATGCGGCGGCGTCCACAGGAAGATGATCAGGAAAAGGATCAGCGCCTCGGGCCCCGCGTCACCGGTCATGGCGGCCCATCCCAGGACCGGCGGCATGGCGCCGGAGGCGCCGCCGATTACGATGTTCTGCGGTGTCAGGGGCTTGAGTATCACGGTGTAGACCACCGCGTAACCGACAAAGGTCGCAAACGTCAGCCACATGGTCAGCGGGTTCACCCAGTAGTACAACACTGCCGATCCCGCCGAGCACAACACCGCGGCAAAAAGCAGGGTCTGCCCGTTGCGCAATTCCCCGCTCGCGGTGGCGCGCCACGCGGTGCGCTTCATCTTGGCATCAATACCCTGTTCGACGATGCAGTTGAAAGCCGCCGCAGCGGCGGCCACCAGCCAGATGCCCAGACACGCGATCGCGGCGCGCTCCAACTCCGCCAGCGACGGCACACCGGGGACTGCCAGCACCATTCCGATCAGTGCACAAAAAACGATCAGCTGGATCACACGCGGCTTCGTCAACGCATGGAACTGCCGCAGCACCGAGACGTTGTGGGCCTTGGAAAGGTTGGGCGAATTGACAGTCATGCCGGCATATTGTCCGATGCGCCCACAGAGGAGACGGTAGCTGGAAGCGCACTGGATGTGCTGTGCGCGACGGTCCAGGTCATGACCACGACCAAGCCGGCAGCACCGCCCGTGTGCAGCAGCGCAGCGGCCAGCGGCCAGCCGAGGACCACATTGCCCAGACCACTGGCGAGTTGCACAACGGCGAGCGCCGCGATCCAGCGCGCCGGCACACGCAGGCCGGCGACGGCGTTGAGCCGCCAGGCCAGCCAGCCCAACGCGGCCAGCACCAGCGCGGCCATGCACCGATGGACAAAATGGATCGCGGTGAGCCCCGCGAAGCTGATGTGGGCCCCGTCCTGCGTCAACCCGAGTTCACGCCAGAGCTGGAAACCCTGGTCGAAACGCATTTCGGGCCACCAGCTGTTCTGGCACATCGGGAAATCCGTGCAGGCCAAGACGGCGTAATTGGTGCTGACCCAGCCGCCCAATGCCAGTTGGGCCACCAGCAATACACAGGTGGCCAGCAGCAGGCCACGTGTCGGCACATCGACCGGCACCCGCCGGCCTGCGGACTCCGGGCGTTGCTGTCCTTCTGCCTGAATACATAACAGTGCCAGCAGGGCCAGACCACCCAGCAAATGGAGTGTGACAATGGCCGGAAAGAGCTTCATCGTCACGGTCAGGGCACCGAAGGCACCTTGAATACATACCCACGCCAGGGTCAAGGCGGGCCACCACCGACCTGGATTCGCCTTGGGTCGCGGGTTGCCGGCTGGCCGTCGCCAACTGGCGAGCGCCAGCAGAAGGATCAATGCGCCGACTGCGGTCGCCATATAGCGATGCACCATCTCGATCCAGGCCTTGCTGTGTGTCACCGGCCCGGACGGCATGGCCGACTGGGCTGCGCCGATCGGCGCCTGGGCACCCAGCGGGCTGGCGCTGCCGTAGCAACCAGGCCAGTCCGGGCAACCGAGGCCCGAATCGGTCAACCGCGTAAACGCGCCAAACAGAACCAGGTCGAAGGTGAGAAACAGGGTCAGCAGCGTCAGGGCGCCGACCCAACTGGTGTGCGCGCCGCGCCTGCGGCGCAGCCACAACCAGCCCAGCACGACGGCCGCCGCCAGCGCACCGACGAGCATCACCTGCCATAGCGGCGACAAATCGACCAGTGGCGGGGCGGTCATGGATATGGTCGGGTGTAAGGCTGCATCTTGACCCCGTCAGCGCCCGGCCGCATCCCAGGAGGCGCTGGCCCGCAGCACACGCTCGAGGTCGCGTTTGACCTTGGCGGCACCCGCGACGTCCAGCGCTGCCGGAAACCGCATCATCCAGTTGCCCAGGGGATCGACGAGGTACAGGTGGTCGGTAACAGTATGGCCGGCCGCCGGCGCCAGCCACTGGTTCATGGCCTGTGGCTCGACCCGCAACACGGTGGCGTCCCGCAAAGCCGCCAGCAACGCGGTGGGAACTGCTGCGTCGTCACTCACGAGCCAGACCCGATCGACCCGATCCTTGTCCTTGCCCAGACTCTCGCGCACCTGGCGCTGCAGATACAGGTGGCGCTGGCAGCGATCGTCGCAGGCGCCGCCAGACACGCTGACGAGCAACCATTGGCCCTTGAGTGACCGCAGGCTCACCCGTGCGCCGGCCAGAGTGACGCCCTGCACATCCGGCAGCGGCCGCTGCGGGTCCACCAGTTCGCCAAACACGCGGCGTGTCTCGGGGCGGATGAAGTAGTACGTCACATACGACGCAATCACGGGAGCGGCGCAGACCAGCAGCACCGCCAACATCCTCCAGCGCCCGGTCGCCACCTGCTGCGCGCCGTCCCGGGCCACGTCCAGGCTGGGCAGCGAATGCACCGTCAGGCCGAGCGGCTCATCGCGTTGCACGGGAGCACGGGAGTCAACGAGGTCGGAGGAAACGTCGGACAATTTGGAACCAGCCGTAAAGAAAGACGATCAGCCCACACAGGGCAAACCATTGGAATGCGTAACCGTAGTTTTTTTCAACGCCGCTGTTGGCGCGTGGCCAGTCCCGTGCCAGCCCATCGGCGGCCGGCGCCAACTGCAATACGGACACGGGGACGAGGGCTACTCCGGTTTCCCGGGAAAACCTGGGCAAGTCGAGATTTTGACGGATCGCGCCGCTGTCCGGGTCGCCAAAGTCATAAAGCTTGGAAGGCGGCGGGACAATCCGGCCGGCAACTTCGACCAGCCCGGCCGGCGTCGGCACCGCTGCAACCTGCGTGCGGTCCATGAAACTGCGCTGCATCCAGCCACGTTGCACCAGCACCGCTTTGGTCGAATTTTCAAGCCGCAACGGCGTCAGCACATAGAAGCCGGGTTTGCCGTTCATTTGCCGATTGTCCAGAAGCACCGTGTGTTGGGCCAGCCAGGTCCCGCGCAACCTGACCACCCGGTACAGGATGTCGGCGCCCGAACCCGTGCCCGCCAGCGCCCCGCCATCGAGCACCGCCAGCGACTGGCGACCTTCCATGGCGACCCGCAAGGCCTCTTTCTCGGCCGCGCGCGACAGTTGCCAAAACCCCAGGGCCAGGGTGATCGACGCTGCTGCGAGCGCGGCTGCTGTGAGCAACCAGAAGCGGGCGGGCAGGTTTTCAGAACTCACAGGATAATCGGCGCCATGGTGTACCTCGTCATTTTCGCTTTCCTCGCCATCGTCGGCAGTTTGGGCGCAGCCCTGTATTTCATGCTGCAAGACGGGCGCGACGGGCGGGCAAAGACCAACCACATGGCGCGCGCGCTGGCGTTTCGCGTCGGGTTTTCGATCCTGCTTTTTGTCTGCGTGTTGGTGGCGTGGAAGATGGGCATCATCCAGCCCACCGGCATACCGGCCGGAAAATAAAAGAGCCGCAACGCGGCTCTCTTGTTCGCTCGCCCGCGACGAGGTGCCGCGGCAGTCGTCAGAGCCAGTAGACGAGGGTGTACAGGCCCAGCCAGACCACGTCGACGAAGTGCCAGTACCAGGCGGCACCCTCGAATCCGAAATGGCGCTGGGGCGTGAAGTGGCCCTTTTGCAGGCGCAGTGTGATGAACAGCAACATCAGCATGCCGACGAAAACGTGAAAGCCATGAAAACCCGTGAGCATGAAGAAAGTCGACCCATAGGCGCCCGAACTCAGCTTGAGGTTCAATTCACTGTAGGCATGTGAATACTCGTAACCCTGCACGCACAGGAAAGTGAAACCCAGCAACACGGTCAGCCACATGAACCCGATCGTCCGTCCACGATTGCCGCCCTGCAGGGCATGGTGCGCAATCGTCATCGTGACGCCGGAACTCAGCAACAGCGCGGTATTGATGGTGGGCAGCCAGAATGGGCCCATGGTCTGAAACGGCTCGATCGTTCCGGCCGGCGACGCGGTGGCGCCGGCGGCCAAGCTTGGCCACACCGCCTTGAAGTCCGGCCACAGAAGCGCATGCTCCAGATTGCCGAGTTCGGGCACCGAGTGCACGCGCATCCACCAGAGCGCCGAGAAGAATGCGCCAAAAAACATGACCTCGGAGAAGATGAACCAGCTCATGCTCCAGCGAAAGGACAAATCCACCTTGTGGCCATAGGAGCCACCTTCACTCTCGGAAATCGCCGTGCTGAACCACTTGAAAAGAACGACGAACAGCACCAGGAAGCCGAGTGCCAGCGGATACCGGCCCCAGCCCTCCCCGTTGATCCATTGCCCGGCTCCCAGGATGATGAAGAACAGGCCCAGCGACGCGAGCGCCGGGTAGCTGGACGGACTCGGCACAAAGTAATACGGCGTGCCGCTAGGGGATGTAGAACTCATTTCTGCTCCAGGCTCTCAATACAGATATCAGGATACTTCTTGCCGCGCGCCACTATTTGGCGACGACCCAGTTCACCAGCACAATCAACGCAATCACAAACAGGAAGACGCCGGCAAAACCGACGATGATGATGTGGATCGGATTGAGCTTGGCGACATCACTCTCGAGGTCGGCGCGTTTGCGCAGGCCCACGAAGGACCAACCGACCGCCTTGACCGTTCCCCAAAACGACCCATTGCGCCCCGCCGCACCACTGTCGGCCGGGCCACTCATGAGCCGACCTTCGTGGCTGTGAGTGGGGTGACGGCAGACGTTGCCACGGGAGCCGGCGGAACCGATCCGCCAACTTCAAAGAAGGTATAGGACAGCGTGATCGTCGTTACGTCACGGGACAACTTGGGATCGATCACAAATGCCACCGGCCAGGACTTCTTTTCACCCGGCTCCAGCGTGTACTGGTTGAAGCAGAAACACTCCAGCTTGTTGAAATGCGCGGCCGCCTGCATTGGCGCATAACTCGGGATCGCCTGCGCTGCCATGCGCCGGTTCTGGATATTCTGGAACTCGTACATCACGGTTGCCAGTTGGCCGGGATGCACCTGCAGCGACCGCTGGGCCGGCTTGAAATCCCATGGGCCGCGTGAATTGGCATCAAATTCGACCGTAATGGTGCGCGTCGTGTCGACCTGGGTGTTGGGCAGAATGTTGGAACCCGCGCCAGCCTGGTTGCGCGCACCCAGAGCCAATACATTGATCCCGGTCATCTTGCAGATGGCGTTGTAGATCGGCCCGAGCGCATAACCAAATGCCAGCATCACGACCGTGATCAGTGCGAGTTTGCCCGCCATGCTCAGGTTTGCAGCGCGCAGCTTCATTGTCTAGGCGCCCAGGACCGACATCTTGACCATGAACCCGACAAAAAAGACGGCCACGACCGATACCAGGATGAGCGCCATCCTGATGTTGGATTTTCTTTGCTCGGGTGTCATTGCTCGCGGCCCAGCCAATTGGCGTCAACCCACGACACGGGTCGCGGCCGCATTGAGTTTGGGAGGCGTCTCAAAGGTGTGGAACGGTGCCGGCGACGGAATCTCCCACTCCAGGCCCTCGGCCCCGTCCCAGGGCTTCTGGCTGGCCTTCTCGCCTTTGCCAAGCATGCATGGCAGGGCAATGAAAAAGAAGAAATAGACCTGGGCCAGGCCAAAGGCGAAGGCACCGACACTGGCCACCGCGTTGAAATCCGCGAACTGCATCGGGTAATCGGCGTAGCGGCGCGGCATGCCGGCGAGTCCCAGGAAGTGCATCGGGAAGAAAGTGACGTTGAACGCGATCAGTGACCACCAGAAATGGATCTTGCCGCGCGACTCGTTGTACATCACACCGGTCCACTTCGGGCTCCAGTAATAGAAGCCGGCAAACATCCCATAAAGCGAACCGGCCACCAGCACGTAATGGAAGTGCGCCACCACGTAATAC
>JANLQZ010000339.1:0-5728 GCA_031368125.1 Betaproteobacteria bacterium | reverse complement strand
GCGCGCACCGGTGGCGTCGACCACCTCGGCGAGCCATGGAACGTGGCCTTGTCGGAGTCGCGGCTATCGAGCTTCCTGGCAATCGACCGCAACAACACCGACCTGGCCGCGGACGCCTACCTGTCCGGTCACATGATGGATGCCCAGTCGCGCATGAACGTGATGAACCTGGTGGCTGCCAACCAGCTCTCGGAGCCCGACGTCAAGGCCTTTGTCCGCCTCTTCGAGTCGCTCGGGCTGGAGCCCGCCGAACTGGAGAACATGGCCGCCCACCTGCGGGCGGCGCTCGACACCAGTGCCGATGCGCAACCCGGGCCGGCAACCGCCTTGTTGCCGCGCCGGGTGGCCCAGTTGCGGTGGCTGGGGCTGTCGGCCAGCAGCCTGATGCGCCTGGCGCCGCACATCACGGTCTTGCCCTCGCGTACACCGCTGAACCTCAACACCGCCGGCGCCGAGGTGATTGCGGCCAGCATTCCCGGCCTGGATCTGGCGGGCGCGCGGCAGCTGCTCTCGGCGCGCGAACGCACACCGTTTCGAACTCTTGCCGAAGCCGGCAAGTTGCTGCCCGCAGGATCCGAGGCGCTCAATTCGGCCCAGTTCAGCGTCGCGACACGCTTTTTCAATGTCTACGGTCGCCTGCGCATCGAGCAGGCAGTGGTCGAAGAGCAGTCGTTGGTGCAACGCAACGGACTGGATGTGCGCACGCTGTGGCGCGAGCGCGCGGCCCTCGACCCCGCGCTCGACATCCAGGTGCCCCGCTAGGCGCCGGGTTGGCGAAAGCGCCCACTTACAATGCGCCGATGACGACCCTGACTGTTGCCTTGCCGTTGGTCCGACCGACGGTCGGGACCGATTTCAGTTATGCGTTGTCCGACGGCAACCAGACCGTGCTTGGACATGGTGTTGCGCCGCTGGCGATGTTGCCCGATGCCGATGCAGTGGTGCTGGTCGTGCCGGCGCGCGCGCTGTCCTGGCACCAGGTCAAGCTGCCCGCCCTCGCCACCAGCCGCATGAAAGCCGCGCTCGAGGGTGCGCTGGAAGAGCGCTTGCTGGACGAACCGTCCAGCCTGGCCTTTGCGGTCGGCCCGGAACGCAGTTCCGATGGCACGGTGACCGTGGCAGCCTGCGACAAGGCGTGGCTGGCGGGCACACTGGAGTTCTTCGAACACGCCAGGCGGCCAGCGACTCGAGTGGTACCCGAGTGGGCGCCGGTAGTACCCGGGGCGCAGTCGCAGGCGTGCTTCGCTGTCACCGGCACGGCACAGGACCCCTGGATCACGGTGGTCGACACGGCGGCGGTGATCTGCGCGCCGCTGGGCGCGGCCCCGGTCCTGCTGGCGTCGGCTGCGCACGACGCCGACGCTGCCCCGGTGCTCGCCGAGCCGGCGGTGGCCGCTGTTGCCGAACACCTGCTCGCGCGCCCGCCGCTGATCCGCCAGGTGGCCGAAGGCCTGGTGGCCAGTAGCCAGAGCACATGGGAGCTGGCGCAATTTGAGCTCGCCATTTCGAGCAGCGGGCGGATCGCGCGCCGCACGATGCAGGCGGTGCAGCAATTGGTGCGGGCGCGGGCGTGGCGTCCCGCGCGCTGGGCCCTGGTGATCATGTTGTTGGCCAACCTGATCGGATTGAACGCCTGGGCCTGGCGCCAGGAAGCCGTCGTGAAGGCCAAGCGCGAACAGGTCAAGGGCGTGTTGAGCCAGACCTTTCCGAAGGTGAAGACGATCGTGGATGCGCCGCTGCAGATGGAGCGGGAACTGGCGTTGCTGCGCCAGGCCAGTGGCGCCCTGTCCGCGCGTGACCTGGAAGCGATGCTGGGCGCCGTGGGCGCGGCCCTGCCACCAGGAAAATTTCCATCGGCGATCGATTTTGGCCCCGGCGAGGCGGCGGTCCGGGGCCTTGGCCTGGACGCGGCGCGGGTGGCCGAGATTGGCCGCAAGCTCGGTGGCGTCGGATACACGGTCCGGCAGGACGGCGACCGGCTGGTGGTGCGAACAGGCGGCCGTCCATGAACCGCTGGCGTGGTTGGCTCGGCGTCTGGAGCGGGCTGGCAGCGCGCGAGCGGCGCCTTGTCGCAGCGGCAGCTGTTCTGCTGGCGCTCGCGTTGTCGTGGCTGCTGGGCGTCAGTCCGGCGCTCAAGACCCTGCGGACGGCCCCGGCGCAGCTCGACGCGCTGGATCGGCAGTTGCAGTCGATGCAGGAATTGGCCGCGCAAGCCAGGGGTTTGCAGGGGCGGCCAATGCTGACTCGCGACGATGCGGTGCGCGCTCTCGAGGCGTCTGTGCAGCAGCGCTTCGGCGCCGGCGCGCAGGTCGGCGTGAACGGCGATCGCGTCACCGTCACGCTCAAGGCCGCCTCGCCGGAGGTGCTGGCGCAGTGGTTGGGTCAGGCGCGCCTCGGGGCCCGTGCCGTTGCCGCGCAGGCCCGCCTGACGCGCAGTGCCGGCGGGTGGGACGGGACGGTCGTGTTCGACTTGCCGCCCGCCCCATGAGCCGGCGCTGGGCGGTCTCTGGCGCGCTGCTGGGCGTTGCGCTGGCCCTGGTGTTGTTTGCGCCCGCGTCCTGGCTGGCCGGCGCCGTGGCTTCGGCCACGGACGACCAGGTGCAGTTGGCCGAGCCGCGCGGATCGGTATGGGACGGCAGCGCACGCCTGGTGTTTTCCGGCGGAGAAGGAAGCCGCGACGCACTGGTCTTGCCCGGCCGTATCGGCTGGGAAATCGCGCCCGGCCCGCATGGCCTGCATTTGCGATTGCGTGCCGGCTGTTGTGCGCCAGTGCCATTGGAGGCCACGTTGGCACCAGCATGGCGGCGCCTGACGCTGGTGGTGGCGGACGGCAACTCGCAATGGCCGGCCGCGCTGCTCGCAGGTCTGGGCGCACCATGGAACACGGTGCAGCCTGAGGGCCTTTTGCAGCTTGGTTCGCAGGGCTTGTCAGTAGAATGGTTCGAGGGCCGTTTCAGCATGACCGGCAGTGCCAGACTGGATGCGATCGGGATCTCGTCGCGCTTGTCCACGTTGCGGCCCATCGGCAGTTATAGACTGAGCCTGATCGGAAAGGTGCCGGCGGGCGGGCCCGAATTGCGGCTGCAGACACTCGAGGGCGGTCTCAATCTGAGTGGTGCCGGCCAATGGAGCGGCTCGCACTGGACCTTCCGCGGCGAGGCCAGCGCGGCCCCGGAGCGCGAGTCGGCGCTTGGCAACCTGCTCAATATCGTGGGACGTCGGCAGGGCGCCAAGTCGGTCATTTCGCTGGGTTGAAGTCGCCCCGCTGTTCGCCAATCGCATGTTTATTTTGGGTTCTGGTATGAAAACGACGTCCTTGTTCGGGTTTGCCACGCGGTGTTTTCGCGCTGGACTGCTGCTGTCATGCATCGCGTCGGCCGCGCTGGCGCAAAAGGCCGGTGACCCGATCACGCTGAATTTCGTCGGCGCCGACATCGAGGCGGTGGCCCGCACGATGGCGGTCATCACCGGTCGTACCATGGTGGTCGACCCGCGCGTCAAGGGAACGATCAACCTGTCGAGCGACCGGCCGCTGACGGCAGCCGCGGCGTACAACCAGTTCCTTGCGGCTCTGCGCCTGCAGGGCTTCACGGTGGTCGAGTCTTCCGGCATCTCCAAGGTGGTCCCCGAGGCCGATGGCAAACTTCAGTCCGGCATCGTGACGATTGCGGGCAGCAACGTCGGTGGCAACCAGATCCTGACGCGCATCTTCCAGCTCGACCACGAAAGCGCCAACAACCTGGTGCCGGTGCTGCGGCCGTTGATCAGCCCGAACAACACGATCAACGTCAATCCCGGCAACAACTCGCTGGTGATCACCGACTACGCCGACAACCTGCAGCGGTTGGCCCGCATCATCGCCGTGATGGACATGCCCAATGCGACCGATGTCGAGGTATGGCCGCTCAAACATGCGCTGGCCATTGACCTGGCGCCGCTGATCCTGCGGCTGATAACGCCTGCCACCGGACCAGCCGCGGCGCAGGGCCAGGTGGACACCTCGTTTCGGACCGCGGTGATCGCCGAACCGCGCAGCAACGCGCTGATCGTGCGGGCCGCCAATCCCGCTCGGGTGGGATTGATCAAGTCGCTGGTCGAGCGGCTGGACCAACCTTCTTCCAAGGACGCGGCCGGCAATATCCACGTGGTGTACCTGAAGAACGCCGACGCGGTCAAACTCGCCACAACCCTGCGTGCGGCGCTGGCAGGTACACCAACCACCAGCACCACACCGACGGCGCCTACGCCAGCCACTGCCGCCGCCGCTGCGTCGGCGCAGCCGTCCACCGGCGGCCAGATCCAGGCCGACCCGGCCACCAACTCGCTGGTGATCACCGCGCCCGAGCCGCAGTATCGGCAATTGCGTGCCGTCATCGACCTGCTGGACGCGCGTCGGGCGCAGGTGTTCGTGGAGTCGCTGATCGCCGAGGTCAATGCCGACAAGGCCGCCGAATTCGGCATCCAGTGGCAGGGCGCGCTGGGCAAGAACGGCGACGGCAGCATCGGCCTGCTGGGCACCAACTTCGGTACCGGGGGCAACAATATCATCGCGCTGGCGGCAGGCGCGGCGGCCGGTACCGCAGTGCCCGGCGCCGGACTGAACTTCGCAGTCAGCAACCGGATCAACGGGATCTACGTGCTGGGCTTTCTGGCCCGGTTCCTGCAGCAGACCGGTGAGGGCAACATCCTGTCGACCCCGAATCTTCTGACGCTGGACAACGAAGAAGCAAAGATCGTGATCGGCCAGAACGTGCCCTTCGTCACCGGCTCGTTTACCAACACCAGTTCTGGCAGCGCGGGCACCGTGAATCCCTTTCAGACCATCGAACGCAAGGACGTCGGACTGACACTCAGAGTCAAGCCGCAAATCAGTGAGAACGGCACCGTCAAGTTGACGATCTTCCAGGAAGTCTCGAGCGTGCAGGCATCGTCCATCAATTCGACCACCGGCCTGATCACCAACAAGCGCTCGATCGAATCCAGTGTGCTGGTCGACGACGGCGCGATCGTGGTGCTGGGGGGGTTGCTGCAGGACGAATATTCCGGCAACCAGGAGAAGGTTCCGGGGCTCGGTGACGTCCCCTTGTTTGGCAACCTTTTCAAGAGCGAAACGCGTACCCGCAAGAAGACCAACCTGATGGTTTTCCTGCGCCCGGTCGTGGTGCGTGATTCGGCAGCGGTGGACACGTTGTCACTCGACCGCTACGAACTCATGCGCGCTGGGCAACGGGAGCAACAGCCTGTCTCCAGCCCGATGCTGCAGATCGACTCGGCGCCGGTGTTGCCGGCTGCCCCGGCCGCCCGGTCGCAGCCGCCGGCCGCGGCAGAGCGGCCGACCCCGTCAAATTGACAACCCGATGAAATTCCCGCTCCCCTACGCGTTTGCGCGCGAGAGCCAGTTGCTGCTGGAGGATGATGGCGCGTCACTGACGCTGATGACCAACAAGGCCTCCTCGCGCGGGGCGATGAGCGAGGTGCTGCGCAAGTTCCCGGTTCGGGCAATCGAGGCGATGGCCGAAGACGCGCTGGTGCAGCGCATCAGCGCTGCCTATTCGCAGGGGGAGTCGAGCGCCGCCCTGGTGGCCAGCGAAGTGGAGTCGGACGCCGACCTCGGGCGCATGATGCAGGAACTTCCGGCGGTGGAAGACCTGCTCGAAGCGGCCGACGATGCGCCCATCATCCGGCTGCTCAATGCGCTGCTCACGCAGGCGGCGCGCGATGGCGCCAG
>JANLQZ010000235.1:0-1730 GCA_031368125.1 Betaproteobacteria bacterium | reverse complement strand
CCGTCCGAGAACAACATCACATCATGTTCGCCGTCGGTCAGTGCGGCGCCGATCAGGTAGTCGCCCGGGTCCAGGTCGACGGCGATGATGCCGGCCTTGCGCGGGTTGTTGAATTCGTCCAGCGTGGTCTTCTTGACGGTGCCCATGCTGGTCGCCATGAAGATGTACTGGTCGGGCGGGAAACTGCGCTTTTCCCCGGTCAGCGGCAACACCACCGTGACTTTTTCGCCTTCCTGCAGCGGGAACATGTTGACGATCGGACGGCCGCGCGAGCCGCGCGAACCTTGCGGAACTTCCCAGACCTTGAGCCAGTACAGGCGCCCGCGGTTCGAAAAGCACAGGATGTAATCGTGCGTGTTGGCGATGAACAACTGGTCGACCCAGTCGTCCTCTTTGGTGGCCGTCGCCTGTTTGCCGCGCCCGCCGCGTTTCTGTGCCCGGTACTCGGACAGCGGCTGGCTCTTGATGTAGCCGCTGTGGCTCAGCGTCACCACCATGTCGGTGGGTGTGATCAGGTCTTCGGTGCTCAGGTCGTAGGAGCTGTGCTCGATCTGGCTGCGCCGCGCGCCGGCCTTGGTCTGGCCGAATTCCTGTTTGATATGGCCCAGCTCCTCGATGATGATGGTCGTCACGCGCAGCGGCTTGGCCAGGATGTCGAGCAGGTCTTCGATCTCGGCCATCACCTCCTTGTATTCGGCGACGATCTTGTCCTGCTCCAGCCCGGTCAGGCGCTGCAGGCGCATCTGTAGGATTTCCTGCGCCTGGGTCTCGCTCAGGCGGTACAACCCGTCGCTGCCCATGCCGCAGGAGCGGTCCATCCCGTCGGGGCGGTAGTCGTCCGCATTGACCACGCCGCCGTCGGCGCGCGTGCGGGTGAGCATCTCGCGCACCAGCTTGCTGTCCCACGGGCGATTCATCAACTCGACCTTGGCGACCGGGGGGGTCGGCGCGTTGCGGATGATGGCGATGAATTCGTCGATGTTGGCCAGCGCCACGGCCAGGCCTTCGAGCACATGGCCGCGTTCACGGGCCTTGCGCAGGGTGAATACCGTGCGTCGGGTGACGACTTCGCGCCGGTGCTCGAGGAACACCTCGATCAGGTCCTTCAGGTTGCACAACTTGGGTTGGCCGTTGATCAGGGCCACCATGTTGATACCGAAGGTGTCCTGCAACTGCGTCTGTTTGTACAGGTTGTTGAGCACCACCTCCGGCACTTCCCCGCGCTTGAGTTCGATCACCAGCCGCATGCCCGACTTGTCGCTCTCGTCCTGGATGTGGCTGATGCCTTCGATCTTCTTCTCGTGCACCAATTCGGCCATGCGTTCCTGCAGCGTCTTCTTGTTGACCTGGTAGGGCAGTTCGTCGACGATGATGGCCTGGCGCTGGCCCTTGTCTATGTCCTCGAAGTGGCATTTGGCGCGCATCACGACGCGGCCGCGTCCGGTGCGGTAACCATCCTTGACGCCATTGATGCCGTAGATGATGCCGGCGGTGGGGAAGTCCGGCGCCGGGATGATCTCCATCAGTTCGTCGATCGAAGCTTCAGGATGGCGCAGCAGGTGCAGGCAGGCGTCCACCACCTCGTTCAAGTTGTGCGGCGGGATGTTGGTGGCCATGCCGACGGCGATACCACCCGAGCCGTTCACCAGCAGGTTGGGCAGCTTGCTGGGCAGGACCAGCGGCTCCTTTTCGGAACCGTCGTAATTGGGCCCGAAATCGACCGTCTCCTT
>JANLQZ010000191.1:0-2523 GCA_031368125.1 Betaproteobacteria bacterium | reverse complement strand
CCCTTGTTGTCCACCAGCACCGGCTGGTTGAGTACGTCCTTGAGCTTGTCGGCCAGCAGCCGCGCCACCACGTCGGTCGCGCCGCCAGGCGGAAAACCGACCAGCACCTTGACCGGCCCGGTGTAATCCGCTGCCAGCGCCAGCTGGGCCGCAGCCGCCAGAACGGCCGCCAGCGCCAGCTGGGCGGTGCGGCAAAAGATGCGGCGGCGATGGGTAGTCATGCGGGTCTCCTCGGGGTAATACAGGTCGGTCGGCCACAACGCGCGCATGCAACAGCGTGCGCAAGCGGGTAGCTGAATCTAGCGCCATTGCCGCGGCATGTATGTAAGACGCTTTACATCGAAGCGGTGTTTGGTCTACGTGGAAACCCTCGTTCCACTGGCCCGTTGCCCGTTGCCATCGGTGGGCCATGGCGCCAGCACAACCGGCGCCGCGCCGCGACGAACTGCTCCACCCGGCCCCGCAGCGGACCGGACGCCAACCGATATAGTGCGGTTGACTGGTCCGGGTGCAGGCGGCGCGCGCCCAGACCCACCCAACCGACCCCATCATGAACCCTGCCATCGATACCACCACCCCGATCCGCATTGCAACCCACAACGGCACCTTCCATGCCGACGACGTGTTTGGCGTCGCCGTGCTGATGCTGCTGCACCCGGGCGCCGAGCTGGTGCGCACGCGCGAGGCGCACGCGGTTGCCAGCGCGGATTTCGCGGTCGATGTGGGTGGCGAATGGGACCCGGCGCGCGGGCGCTTCGACCACCACCAGCGCGGCTTCACCGGGGCGCGGCCAAACGGCGTCGTCTATGCCAGCGCGGGCCTGGTCTGGGAGGCCTTTGGCACCCAGCTCGTGGAGCGCATGTTCGCGCTGGACGACCGGGCGCTGGCCAGGGCCGTGGCGGCCGACCTCGACGTCGAGCTGGTGCAGCACCTGGACCGGGCCGACACCGGCGCGTCGCACGGTGCGCCGGGGATCTTCGGCCTGTCGGCCCTGCTGGCGCAGTTCAACCCGACCTGGGACAGCCCGGCGGTCGCCGACAAGGATGGGCCCGCTGCGCTGGCCAACTTCCGCAAAGCCATGCAAGTCACCACCTTGTTTGTCGCGGCGTCGCTGGACCAGTTGCGCGCCAGGCACCAGGGCGCCCAACTGGTGCGTAACGCCGAGAAGCTGTTTGGCGGCGCCGTGCTCGTAATGCCGCGCGCCGGCCTGCCCTGGGCCGAGGTGGTGGGCGCCGACATGCCCGAGGTGCTGTTCGTGGTGTACCCGGACTCGACCGACAACCAGTTCCAGGTCCATGTCGTGACGGTGAAACCGAATTCGTTCGTTGCCCGCAAGGACCTGCCGCGGCAGTGGGCCGGCCTGCGCGACGCGGAGCTGGCGGCGGTGTGTGGCGTGGCCGACGCGGTGTTCTGCCACAACGCCCGCTTCATCGCGGGTGCCGGTTCTTTGCAGGGCGCATTGCGCATGGCCGAACTGGCGCTGGACAGTGGCGGCTGAGGCATTTTCCGCCGCTGGCAGGGGAGCACCACGCGGCGGCGCTTGGCGGGCTGCCTTGTCGGAGCGGGTCGGCTCGCGCGAAGCTCAGGCCGCACTTGCCCCCTGATCGGACAGCGGGCTGACCAGCACCCAATCCGTCTGCCGGTCGCTGCCCACCATGAATACGTGGCTGCCGACCTGCACAAAGCCGGCCTTGAGGTAGAAGGCGATGGCTCTCGGGTTGCGCTCCCAGACACCGAGCCACATGTGGAGGCCTCCGAGTTCCTGGGCGGCGGCGCGCGCCGCAAGCATGAGCGGCGCCGCCAATCCCGTGCCTTGCGCCGACCGGGCCAGGTAGAAACGGTGCAGTTCGATGGGGCGCTCACCGGTCACGCAGGCTGGGGCAGACTGGCGCCGGACCTGCGCGAAGCCCGCGAGCTCTTCGCCCTGGAAGGCCAGCAGGGCAATGGCATCCGGATCTTCGAGTTCGGCCGCCTGCTGCGCCACGCCGTAGGACGACCGAAGGTGCGCGTCAAGATCCTCCGGGCTGTTGTCGGCGGCAAAGGTCTCGGTGAACGTGCGCGCAGCAAGCTCCGCGAGCGCCGGGGCATCGGAAACTGCTGCGCGTCGAATGGTGAATGGGCGCATGGTTGGTGTTGCGGCGTGGGCCGGTGGTGCATCGCTCGAGCGAAGGGTCGCGGCGCATGCTGGCCGCTACCGCGCGACTGTGATGATGTGCGCCTGAATCTTGCAATCCACTGCGCCGTGCCCGAACCGGTCCCTGATCGCGGCTGCCGCAGCATCGGTGGCCTCGTGCAAACGCGTGGGGCCACGAGCCTCGATTTCACTTCGCAGCGGCGTTCCTTGGCAATACGCGATCGCCGGGATGTCGGGGGACGCCGCACGGCTTCTTTGCGCCAGCACCACCACCTCGGGATCTCGAGCGAAGCCGCCATCGGACAGTTGCCTTGCGACCAACGCGGTGTCGCCAAAGCCGTGCGGGACGCGGGCCAGGAATCGGGGCGGATCGAGCGGGAACAGCGGCT
>JANLQZ010000096.1:0-4497 GCA_031368125.1 Betaproteobacteria bacterium | reverse complement strand
GCCAGCGTCACAGGCACCACCGACGTCTACCGGCAGTCGGTGGTCGACTGGGGCCTGATGAATTCGCCCGACCTGTCCGGGTTCCGCCAGCGCGGCGGCAAATTGATCGCCTGGATCGGCAACGCCGATGGCGCCGTGGGGCCGAACGAAACCAAGGCCTGGTACCGCAAGGTCGATGCACGCGAAGGCGGCCGGGCGGCCGACTTTCTCAAGCTGTTCGTGGTGCCCGGCATGGCGCATTGCAGCGGCGGCATGGCGACCGACCGCTTCGACATGCTCAGCGCGCTGGAGGGCTGGGTCGAACGCGGACGGCTCGACAGCGTGGTCGCCGAGGCCAGCAAGCCGGGATTCTTCGGCGTGGCGAGCCGCACCCGCCCGTTGTGCCCGTACCCGCAGTACGCGCGTTACAACGACACCGGCGACATCAATGTCGCGAGCAACTTCAGCTGCCGCTGACGCACCCCGCCCGACCCGCGACCAGGCCTTTTGGCAAATACCACTTTCCGGAGCACGCTGTATGTCCACCATGGACCCCGACCTCGAAGCCA
The DNA here is from genome assembly GCA_031368125.1 of Betaproteobacteria bacterium. GTDB lineage: Bacteria > Pseudomonadota > Gammaproteobacteria > Burkholderiales > Burkholderiaceae_C > CAISIP01. The sequence continues at coordinate 3,949 of JANLQZ010000096.1, read as the reverse complement.
TGCTCGAACTCGCCCGCAAGGCCGGCGCGAAGCCGTTCGAGACCCTGACACCGGAGCAGGCCCGCGCGGCGTATGCGGCAAGCTGGGATGTGCTGCAACCGGCCGCCGAGGACGTGGCCTCGGTGCGCGACACCACGGTCGCCGGCCCGCTCGGCGCGCTGGCGCTGCGCATCTACCGCGGCATCGGCACCGACGTCGGCGACTTGCTGCCCTGCATGGTGTTCCTGCATGGCGGTGGCTGGGTGATCGGCAACCTCGAGAGCCACGACCGCCTGTGCCGCCGGCTGGCCAACCGGGGCCGCATCTGCGTGGTGGCGGTCGACTACCGGCTGGCGCCCGAGCACCGATTCCCGGCCGCCCTGGACGATTGCACCGCGGCGCTGCAGTGGGTGCACGACAACCAGCAAGCGCTCGGCATCGCGCCCGGGCGCATCGGCATCGGCGGCGACAGCGCCGGCGGCAACCTGGCGGCCGTGCTGGCGCTGATGGCCCGCGACGGCAGCGTGCCACCGCTGATGTTCCAGGCGCTGCTCTATCCGGCGCTCGACCTGACGGCCGACAGCGGCTCCTACCGCTCGGTGACCTCGGGCGTGCCATTGACCGCCGCCACGATGCGTTATTTCATCGACCACTACACACCGCAGGCGCACGACCGGCTCGACTGGCGCGCCTCGCCGCTGCGCTGTGCCAGCCTGGCCGGCACAGCGCCGGCGCTGGTGATGACGGTGTCGCACGACCCGTTGTGCGACGAGGGCCGTGCCTACGCCAGGCGGCTGGAGGAAGAAGGCGTGCGCGTCACGGCGCTGCACCTGAGCGACCACATGCACGGCATGCTGATGCACGGCAAGCTGATCCGCGCCAGCAACCTGATGTCCGATTTCGTCTGCGCCGCCATCGGCGACGCGCTGCACCGCGGTGCACCCATACACCCAGCCCATTGAAGGACACCAGCATGACCAACAACGACCACCCCGCAGCGCGCCAATGTGATGCCGTCGTCATCGGCGCCGGGTTCGCCGGGCTGTACATGCTCTACCGGCTGCGCCAGCTCGGCCTCACGACCCGGGTGTTCGAGGCTGGCGACGGCGTCGGCGGCACCTGGTACTGGAACCGTTACCCGGGCGCGCGCTGCGACGTCGAGAGCATGCAGTATTCCTACTCGTTCTCGGAGGAGCTGCAGCAGGAATGGCAGTGGAGCGAGCGGTACCCGCGCCAGGACGAGATCCTCAACTACATCAACCACGTCGCCGACCGGTTCGGGCTGCGCCCCGACATCCAATTGCAGACCCGCGTGACCAGCGCGGTGTACGACGACACGTCCCGGCGCTGGACCGTCGGTACCGACCAGGGCGACCAGGTCAGCGCGCGATTCGTGATTTCGGCCGGCGGCTGCCTGTCCGCGGCCAGGGTGCCGGACACACCCGGACTGTCCGCTTTCAAGGGCAAGTGGTACCACACCGGCAACTGGCCGCACCAGCCGGTCGATTTCACCGGCCAGCGCGTGGCCGTGATCGGCACCGGCTCGTCGGGCATCCAGATCATTCCGGCGATTGCGCGCCAGGCCAGCCAGGTGGTGGTGTTCCAGCGCACCCCGAACTTCAGCATCCCGGCCTGGAACCGGCCGCTGCCGCAAGCCGATCAGCAGGCCTGGAAGGCCAACTATTCCGAGCACCGCAAGCAGGCGCGCACCACGCGTTCCGGCATCCTGTACGAATACAGCCAGCGCGCCACCGCCGACGTCAGCGAGCAAGAACGGCAGCAGGAATACGAACGCCGCTGGGCCCGCGGCGGCGCGAACTTCACGCACGCCTTCAACGACATCTTCATCGACAAACGCGCCAACGACAGCGCCGCCGAATTCGTGCGCGCCAAGATCCGCGGCACGGTCAAGGACCCCCGGATCGCGGCGCTGCTGGCCCCCACCGACCATGCCATCGGCACCAAACGGATCTGCGTCGACACCGACTACTACGCCACTTTCAACCAGCCGCACGTGAGCCTGGTCGACCTGCGCTCGACACCGATCGAGCAGATCACGCCCACCGGCATCCGCACCACGGCGCAAAGCTACGAACTCGACGCGATCGTCTTCGCCACCGGCTACGACGCCGTCACCGGCGCGCTCGACCGGATCGACATCCGCGGCCAGGGCGGCCAGTCGCTCAAGGAAAAATGGTCGCACGGACCGCGCACCTACCTGGGCCTGATGAGCGCGGGCTTCCCGAACCTGTTCCTGATCACCGGGCCCGGAAGCCCGTCGATCCTGACCAACGTCGTGGTCGCGATCGAGCAGCATGTGGACTGGATCGCGCGCTGCCTGCGCCACATGCAGGACCACCAGCTGCAGGTCGCACGAGCCGACGCGCGGGACGAGGAGCAGTGGGTGGCGCATGTCAACGAGGTGGCATCCAGGACGCTGTTCCCGACCGCCAACTCCTGGTACATGGGAGCCAACATACCGGGCAAGCCGCGCGCCTTCCTGCCCTACGTCGGCGGGCTGCAGAACTACACCGTGATCTGCGAGCAGGTCGTGTCCGAAGGCTACAAGGGCCTGCACTTCGACGCCGGCGCAACGGCCCAACCAACCCATTGAGGAACCCGCCATGGCCCGCTTCACAGACCGATTGTTTCTGATTTCCGGCGGCGCGCGCGGCCTGGGCGAGGCGCAGGCGCGCCAGCTGGTGGCCGAGGGCGGCAGCGTCGTGATCGCGGACGTGTTGGTGGAACAAGGCCAGCAGCTGGCCGCGGAGCTCGGCAGCGCCTGCACCTTCGTGCCGCTGGACGTCACCAGCGAAGCGCAGTGGGGCGCCGCGGTCGCGGCGGCCGAGCGTTTCGGCCCCCTGCACGGCCTGGTCAACAACGCCGGCATCTACACCCCGATGCCACTGGTCGACACCGACACGGCGCTGTTCGAACGCCACACCCGCATCAACCAGCTCGGCACGTTCCTGGGCATGCGCGCCGTGGTGGCGGCGTTCGAGCGCACCGGCGGCGGCGTGATCGTCAACATGTCGTCCACCGTGGGCCTGCGCAGCGCACCCAACGCGATCGCCTACACGGCCAGCAAGTGGGCGGTGCGCGGCATGACCAAGGCCGCCGCGCTCGAGCTGGCGGACCGCCACATCCGCGTCAATTCGGTCCACCCGGGGCCGATCGACACCGACATGCTCAACGTGCGCACGCGCGAGGAAAACCTGCGCCGGGTCCAGCAGGTCCCGATGAAGCGCCTGGGCACCCGGGAGGAGATCGCCCGGCTGGTGTTGTTCCTGCTGTCGGACGACAGCCTCTACATGACCGGGTCCGAGGTCGCGATGGACGGCGGCGCGGCGCTGTAGACGGCGCCAGGGTGCAGGGAAAACCCCTAGACAGAATAGCTACCGACCGATGACAAAAACCTACTGCGTGGTATACTTTTCGAAAAACAAGAGCACTTTTCGAGAATTCGAATTTTCCGCCACCTGCAGCAAGCGACCGATCGTCAACCACCGCACGCCGGCCACCGGGTGCACCACTTTGGAGACAGCATGAAAACAATCCCGCAAAAAAGCACCCGCCTGGCGACCCGTCTGGCCGTCGGCGCCTTCGCCTGCGCACTGGCGTTCGGCGCCATCGCCCAGGAGTCTCCCGGCGACGGGGTCTACAAGGACCGCATCGACTGGGGCGTGATGATGGACCTGAGCGGCCCGACGTCCGCGTCGCAATCGATCTGGACCAACGGCTTCCAGGACTACATGCGCAAGGTCAACGAGGCCGGCGGCATCCACGGCCGCAAGATCAACGTGCTGGCCGAGGACAGCCGCTACAACGCCGCCACCGACAAGATCAACTTCGAGAAACTGGTCGGCCAGACGCCGGTGATCGCGATCTCGGGCATGGGCACCTCGCCGGCCCAGGTGGCGCTGGCGCCGACCATCAAGGCCGGCAAGGTGCCGATCGTCGGCACCTACAC
>JANLQZ010000065.1:0-3377 GCA_031368125.1 Betaproteobacteria bacterium | reverse complement strand
CGACTCGAAACGGTAGGCGGCGCCGTTCTGTTTGCCCTGTTCGATCACTACCGATTTGACGATGATCCGGTCGCAGGCGCCGGCCAGCTCCGGCTGGCCTTCGATCGACACCCGGCGCTGCTGGTAGTCGCTCAGCCCCTTCACGGCGCTGCCCGCGCTGCGCGCGAACTCGTCGCGCGAGACATCGACCGTGGTGGCATTGCCGTCCTTGTCGCGCACCGTTGCCTGGATCACGACTTGCGGCGCAAACAGCCGCTGTATGGCTGGCGCATTGCGTCGCACGATCGCCCCATCGAGTTGCGCCAGCCAACTGCGCGCCACACCGGTCGCGCCGCACGTATTGCCTCTGGCGGGATCTCGCGGCGCTGCGGCCAGCGGGGCGGTTGCCGGCGCGACCATGGTGGTCGCACCCGTTGCGCTGGCCAGGCCTCCCGCCGCCGCCGGCGGCATCGTGTTCCATGCCGGCGCCTTGCGCCGCTCTTCGAGTTGCGCCACCGCGTTGTCGTCGGCGCTCTGCGAAAGCAGGTCGAGTTCGTCGTCGAACTCGCCCGGCACATAGAAGTCCGGCACCTTGTCGAGCAGCACCGGCAACAGCAGCGTCATCAGCGCCCGGGTCGTCGCCACCCGAGGTGCGCGCACGAAACCCACCTTGCCCGGTTCGATGTCGAGCTTGTTGCCGTTGACGTCGAGCGTGGTTCCGCCGCGGTTGACCTTGTCGTAGGTACCTGCCGGCTGTGACATCGTCGCCGCGAGGTCGGCAGTCAGCACGTACGGTTCGTGGTCGGTGCCGCGAATGCCGATGGTCGTGGTCTGGGTCACGACGCGGTACTCGGGCCGGTTGATGCGCGCGATCCAGCCCGAGATCACGCGCACCGAGCCGACCACCAGCCGAAGCGTCAGGTTGTCGGTCGGCTTGCCTTCGGCAGCGAAGCGTTCGGCAATGAAGACGCCGCCCGGTCGCACGGCCAGCAGCCCCGCGTCCTCGGTCTTGAGCACGACTTCGGCGCTGGCATCGGCGCGCACGCGCTCACCCACGTAGACCGGGTCGCCGGCCTGCAGCCTGCGCACCGGGCCGGTCTCCCCGGTGCTTGCGCTGATGTCTCCACGGATGCGCCAGACCGATGCGAAGCGGCGGGCCGGTTCACCCGCCGCGCCGGCCTGGTTCGCCGCCTCCTGCGCGCTCGCGCTGTCGGCCGTGGCGGCGCCGACGAGAAGGCAGCACAAAACGACCAGCATGGAATGGAAACGATGGGTCACGCGACGGGGTAGGCGGTACATGCTCGGTTTCAACACCCTGTGTGCCTGGGCGGCGATGGAAGCGACAGCTGGCAGCTGCGGCCGGTAGCGGTCGAGTGTAGCCGCCGGCCGTCGTGGGTAAGCGCTGCCCGGCGCCGGCGCAGCAGCCGCGCAGCAACAGCCGGTGCCGGGGGCAGGCGACCTGCTGTGGTGCCTGGCGGTCGGCTGAATCAGCGCAGCGCAGGAGCTATTTTGCAAGCCAGCCCAAGCCCCTGGCGTGCAGGCTCTGCACGTACAGCCGGTCCGGCGTTTCGGTGACCGATGTGGTTTCGGGATAAGCACCGCTCGGGTCCTGCAAGTCCGCCACCACCCGGCCGTCTTCTGTGAAAGCCATCACGTGTCCGTAGGCCTTCGGTATCGGCCACAGGGCGCGCGGCAGGCGGTAGGTGAGCTTGCGCAAAAAGGGCTGCTGCGCCAGTTTGTCCACAGTGGCATTGCGCGGCTTGGCGAAACCGAGCCAGATGCGGCCGTCCTGCCCGCGCATCAGGTTGTCCGGGTAACCCGGCAGGTTGTCGAACAACACGCTGGCCTGGGGCGACTTTTGCGTCAGGTCGAGGTTGCTCGCATTGACTGCGACCTTCCACACCCGGTACTTGCCGGTCTCGTTGACGAACAGCGTCTGCTCGTCGCGGCTCAGCGCGACGCCGTTGGCGAAGCTCAGTCCACGCGCGACCACACGCGTGCCTCTGGTCGCGGGGTCGTATTCCAGGATGCGTCCGGTGGCCGCCTGTTCGAGGATGTCGAGGATGCTGGCTTCGAAGGTGCCACCCCAGGTCGCCGGTGCAAACCGCGCGGACGCGTCGCTGAAGTACATCTTGCCGTTGCCGGCGACCACCACCGCGTCCGCATAAAGTATCGGTTCGCTGCCGACCTTGTCGGTCAGCAGCGTGATCTTCCGCTCCGGGCTGATCGACAACAGGCCCTTGATCGCATCGGCCGCCACCAGGTTGCCACTGGCGTCGAAGTCGAAGCCGAGCACGCGCCCGCCGGTATTGGCAAAAACTTCCCTGGCACTGCCGTCCGGATTCATGCGCAGGATGTTTCCGCTGGCCACCGTGGTGTAGAGCTTTCCGTCCCTGGCGACCACGATGTGTTCCGGGCCCTCTTCGGCGCCCAGCGAGATCATCTGCAGCCCGGCCAGCTTGTTGTTCGCCGCATGTGGCCCGACGTAACCCGGTGCGGTCGGGGCGCTCCAGCGCACCGGCTCGATGGGCACCGGCCACAGGCCCAGGTACGCGGCCAGGCCCACTACGAGGGCGCCGACCGACCACGCGGTTTTTCGCATTGCATCTCCTTGACTGTTGTCGCTGCACGATACCCGAACCAGCGCTGACCCGGCTGCACGCTACATGTGGTGGTTACCATCGGCGGCATGAAGAAGAACATGCTTCGTGCGCACACGCCATGCCCGTGCGGCAGGGACGCAGCTTATGGTGTTTGCTGCGGCGCGTGGCACGCGGGCCTGTCCGAGGACGTGTTTGCACCGACGCCAGAGGCCTTGATGCGCTCGCGCTACTGCGCCTATGTGCTGGGACTGGTCGACTACCTGCTCGCCACCTGGCACCCGTCCACGGCCCCGGGCGAACTCGAACTCGCGCCGGTCAAATGGCTGGGTCTGGACGTGCTGCAGGCGCAAGCCAATGGCGACGCCGGCGTGGTGGAATTCGTCGCGCGTTGCCGCGACGCGGGGCGCGCCCAACGCATGCACGAGATCAGCCGCTTTGTCCGGCAGGGCCAGCGCTGGTACTACATCGACGGGCAGATAATCGAGCGCGAACAGCCGTAGGGCAGTGCACCCACAAGGACGACCAGGATGGAACAACAGGATGCGGCGACCGAGCCGTCCCGTGCGGAGATCGACGGACTCGTGGGGCCGGCAGTGATCGAATTCGGCACCCCCTGGTGCGGCCACTGCCGCGCCGCCCGGCCCTTCATCACATCGGCGTTCACCGCCCACCCCGCTGTGCGGCACATCATCGTCGAGGACGGGAGCGGCCGCCGGCTGGGCCGCTCGTTCGGCGTCAAGTTGTGGCCAACGCTGGTGTTCCTGCGCGACGGCGTCGAGGTGTCGCGCCTGGTTC
>JANLQZ010000061.1:0-2217 GCA_031368125.1 Betaproteobacteria bacterium | reverse complement strand
GGCGGTGGGCCGCTGGCGCATGAAGTCGTTGTTGTCGCTGGTGTACGCCGCGCGGGGCGTGGCCGTGTTGGTGTTCCTGTTCGCGCCCAAGACCGGTGGCGTGGTGCTGGTATTCGCCGCCGTGATGGGCCTGACCTTTCTTTCGACGGTACCGCCCACGGCCGGTCTGGTGGTCAAGTTCTTCGGCCCGGCCAACATGGCGACGCTGTTTGGTGTGGTCATGTTGTCGCACCAGGTTGGCGGCTTCCTCGGCGCATGGCTCGGTGGCCGGGTGTTCGAGGCGACCGGCAACTACGACTGGGTCTGGTACATCGACATCGTGCTGGCCGCAGGTGCGGCTCTGGTGCATATACCGATCAAGGAAGCCCGCTTGCCGGCGCGCGCTGCGGCCTGATATGCGTTGGCGTTCAGGTACAACCACCGTTCATCCCGGGCCTGAACGGATCGTGTCCGAAGAAGGCCGTTTGGCAGGCGACCCACGCCCGATGTCTGGTGCGACCGTGCGGCATCGGGCCGCCGCGCGGGCCGCCGCGCGGGCCGCCGCGCCTTGCCAGCGGCCACGCCACAACGATAATCGGCTCAGCCGGCGAACCAGTCGCGCGCGTCGCCCCGACGCGTGCTGCTGTCGAAGGCGGCCGCTATGGCGCTGTTGCCAGAACCGACACGACAACCCAACCAGGAGACAGCCATGATGAAGGCAGGAATCGACCAGGACGCGATCATCGACATGTTCTCGCAGGCCACCGCGAAGCAGGGCGAGGCGCTGCGCAAGGCCGTCAGCGAGGCGACGCTCAAGGCGCTGCAGGGCCGCGAACTGACGCTGGAGAACATCCGCAAGGTGCTCAAGACGGTCACGCAGGCGAGCACTGCCGGCGCGGCCCTGAACCCGGCCGGTCCGGTCGATGTCGAGGCGATGCTGGGAAAGGCCTTCGCCGGCATGGACGCCGCGCTGCTGCAGGCGGTGCAGGCGAACCAGAAGGCGCTGGAGCAGTTCGTCGGCCAGGGCGTGGGCTTGCAGGACAAGCAGATGAAAAGCGCGCTGGCCAATATCGAGAAGATGGAGGACGTGTTCTTCTCCACCGTCAGCAAGGCCGTGCAGGGCGTCAGCGGCCCGATGCAGGGGCCATGGGAGCAGGTCCTCAAGGGCATGAAGCTCAGCGGCACCGATACCGGCGCGCAGGCGACGCAGAGCGTCGAGCAGTTGATGCAGCAGGCGCAGACCGCGCTGCGCGACGGGCGCGCCGGCGGTGTGCGCGCGGCGCAGGCCATGATGGACAGTTACGCGGCGCTGGTCAGCGGCGTGCTGATAGGCATGTCTGAAGGGCTGTCGCAGGGCGGTACCGAGGCCCGTCCACGCAAGAAGTGAGGGGTGCCTTGGCACCGGCCCTGCTGCTGCTGGGCTTGTTGGGCGCCGCCGCGCTGCGCCTGGCGCACGCCGCGCCGGTGTTCGAGGATTCGATGGCGCAGCGCATGCTGGCCTGCACCCTGTGCCACGGCAAGCAGGGCCGCGCCGCGCCCGACGGTTATTACCCGCGCATCGCCGGCAAGCCGGCCGGCTACCTCTACAACCAGTTGCGCAATTTTCGCGAGGGGCGGCGCCACTACGCCCTGATGGTCGGGCTGGTGGATCCGTTGAGCGACGCGTACCTGCTGGAAATTGCGCGTTATTTTTCGGCGTTGGAGCTGCCTTATGCGCCACCTCCCGTGGTGTCGGCCCTGGGCGGCGAACAGGCGCTCGCGCAACGGCTGGTGTTGCATGGCGACAGCACACGGCGCCTGCCGGCGTGCGTGGCGTGCCACGGACCGGCGTTGACCGGTGTTGCACCGAACGTGCCGGGACTGCTCGGGCTGCCGCGTGACTATCTGAATGCGCAACTGGGCGCATGGAAGACCGGGCAACGGCGCGCCGATGCGCCCGACTGCATGGCGCATATTGCGCGTGCCCTCGGCAACGACGAGGTCGCCGCCATCACCGGTTGGCTGGCGTCGCAAGTGCTACCAGCCGACACGCGGCCCGTGGCCGTGGCGGCTGTGCGCCCGGCAACCGATACGGCGCTGCGGTGCGGCAGCGCACCCGAACTCGGCGGCACGGCGCCATGAGGCGCTTGCTGCGTTGGTGCATGGCCTGCGCGGCGTTGCTGGCCGTGCTGGTGCTGCTGGTCTGGGTCTATGGTGTGCGGGACGACGTCGATCTGGCGTCCGGCGGCGCCAGTCCCG
>JANLQZ010000039.1:0-4905 GCA_031368125.1 Betaproteobacteria bacterium | reverse complement strand
GGTGCTCTTGCCAGACCCGGACGCCCCCACGATGGCGGCCGTCTCCCGTTCGGCCAGCGTGAAATCGATATCGCGCAAAATGTCGAGGGTGCCGGTGGAGTCGGTGACCGACTTGAATACGTGTTCGACTGAAATGATCGCGGGCGCAGTGGGGTGTGGCATGAAAGGCTTTTTATTGTGAACCGACGACACTTTATCGCGGCCATGGGCGCGGCCCTGACAGTGGGGGCTTATGCCGCCAGCCAAGGGACCGCCCGTGTGCCCGCAAACCCGCCACCGCCGACCCGCACGATCGTGGTTCTGGGCGACTCGTTGAGCGCCGAATACGGGCTGCAGCGTGGCACCGGCTGGGTCGCATTGCTGGAGCGCAGACTGGCCGGCGAGTCGATCAGCGCGCGGGTCGTCAACGCCAGCATCAGCGGCGACACGACGTCGGGCGGGCGCTCGCGCCTGGGAGCACTGCTGGCACAACACAAACCCACCCACGTGATCATCGAACTCGGTGGCAACGACGCCCTGCGCGGACTGCCGCTGCAGATGACCGAGGACAACCTCGGGCAGATGACCCTGGCGGCGCAGAAGGCCGGCGCCAAGGTGCTGCTGGTGGGCATGCAGGTGCCGCCCAACTACGGCCGCGACTACGCATCGCGCTTCGCAGCCGTGTTCGACAAGGTGGCACGCAACAGCAAGGCCGCGCTGGTGCCGTTTCTGCTCAAGGGGGTTGCCGACGGCGCCGACCCGACTGCCTTGTTCCAGAACGACCGGATCCATCCCAAAGAGGAAGCCCATTCGATCATTCTTGCCAATGTATGGCCTGAACTGAGGAAACAGCTCAAGTGAGCCTGACCGCCGTACCCGCGACTGATCTGCTTTCGCGGCTCGACGAGTTCGACACCATCATCGATGCCCGCAGCGAAGACGAGTTCCTGGCGGACCATCTGCCCGGCGCCGCCAACTGGCCCACACTGAACAACCAGGAGCGGCACGAGATCGGCACGGTCTACAAACAGGTCAATCCGTTCGAGGCCAGGAAACGCGGCGCCGCGATTGCCGCGCGCAACATCGCCGACCACATCACGCGCGAAGTGCTGGACAAGGCCAGGGACTGGAAACCGCTGGTGTACTGCTGGCGTGGTGGGCAACGCAGCGGATCACTGTCGCTGGTCCTGCACCAGATCGGATTTCGCGTCACGCTGGTCGAAGGCGGCTACAAGGCGTTTCGCGCGGCTCTCGTCGCGGACACGGCCCGCCTTGCCGCCAGCCTCGAGTTCCAGGTGGTGTGTGGTACCACCGGCTCGGGCAAGACGCGGTTGCTGCACGCATTGTCGCGCTGTGGCGCACAGGTGCTGGACCTCGAGGCGCTGGCCAGCCACCGCAGTTCCGTGCTCGGTGCGATCCCGGGCCAGCCGCAGCCGACCCAAAAAGGATTCGATACGCGGGTGTGGGACGCCTTGCGCCGCTTCGACCCGGACCGACCGGTTTTTGTTGAAAGCGAAAGCCGCAAGGTCGGTAATGTCGCGGTGCCAGTGGCCTTGATCGACGCCATGCGCCACGGCACCTGCCTCAACCTCGTGCTGGGTGATCCCGAGCGCGTGGCATTGCTGATGGAAGACTACGACTTCTTCGTCCGTGATACGCCAGCGTTTTGCGAGCGGCTCAATGCATTGGGCGAGATTCGTGGCAAGACGGTGGTGCGGGGCTGGCAGGCACTGGTGCAGTCGGGCCGGATCGAACAGGTTGTGCAGGAGCTTCTGACCATGCACTACGACCCGGTCTATCTGCAGTCGATGCGCCGCAACTTCGGACAATTCGACACCGCCCGGGTGCTGACCCCGACCGACGGGTCGGTGGCGGCGATGGATGTGCTGGCCAGACAGCTACTCAACCAGGCGCCATGAACCGGCGGCGGCGGGCAACTGCGGCGCTCAGGGTTGCGCCGGTGTGTCTGGCGCGGGCGACGATGGCTGCAGAGTGCCGTCGTCCTGGGGCGTGTCGTCGTCGCCGGGGCCGCCCACTTTGCGCTCGGCCTTTTGCTTGAGCTTGTCTTCCTTCTTGCGCTTCTTTGCCAGTTCTTTCTGGCGCTTTTCATATCCGTAATTGGGAGTTGCCAATTTGTGCTTTCAGGTTGTTGCAGCCACTTTACCAGTTCGCAGGCACCAGATCAAAACAGGCCGGCCATTCTGGCCGTTTCAGGAGCGCGGCTGGCCGGCATCCGCATCCGGCAACCATTGCACTGAACCGCGATAGGCGTGCCAACTCGCGTGACCCAACCACGGACCGACCAGCAGCAGGCCCAGGCCCCACGGCAGCAGGGCAACGGCGACCAGACTGCTGATGAGCAGTCCCCAGAAAAGCATCACCGCCGTGTTTTCGAATACCACCTGCATGCTGGTGATCGCGGCCGTGATGGCATCGGTGTCGCGGTCCAGAATCATCGGGATCGACACCACGGTGGTTGCGTACACGATGCCGGCAAACAGGAACCCGACCGCCAGGTAGACCGCCACGAAGTCCCAGTTCTCGGGATTGAAGATGGCCGCGATCACACCCGTCGTCGACGGCATACCGGTATTGAAGAACACCGCAAACACGACCAGCGACGCCCGGCCCCACAACAGCTCGAGCACCACCAGCACCAGCACCAGCATGCCGATGCTTCGGATATGCGCGTCCCAGCAGGTGAGTGAACCGCCGAGGTCGGGCACCAGGCCGAGCTCGCGCCGGCGACTGACTTCGTACAGGCCCATGGCCAGGAACGGACCGAGCAGCAGGCATCCCGACGCAATCGACATGACGTACTCCGGGCGCGATCGAAACACTGCCGCCAGCGTCACAGCCATCGCCCAGAAACAGATCCCGTAGAAAATGCCGATCCCCATATGGCCGGTCAAATCACGCCAGCCCATCGCAAGCCAGTGGAGGGGATCGCGAAATCGCAGTGCCAGAATCCGCTTTTGCGGGCCTTCAGGGGGCGGTGGAACGTAGGGTGGCGGCGTTTCGTCCGCTTGCTGCTGGGAGGCACGCGGCGCACTGGCCGGATCGGGGCTGTTCATGTCCGTGCGTCCAACATGTCCATTAGCGTATCGCCATTGGTGCGCGCTGGCTGGTCAAAAGACAAAAATTCGGCGAAAACTGTCGGGTTCCCAAGTGGTGTCGAAGCCAGCACACCAAGTCAGCCAAACGCCCGCTCGAGGGCCTGCGCCAGGTCCGCCTGCAGGTCCTCGACCGCTTCCAGGCCCACCGAAAAACGCACCACGGTGCCGCGCCGCAGTTGCGACGGCCAGTTGCTGCGCATGGAAGCGAGTTCATAAGGCACCACGAGACTGACCGGGCCGCCCCAGCTGTAGCCGAGCTTGAACAACTGCAATGCATCGCAGAAGGCGTCCACCTGCGCTGAACTGAACTCGGGCTTGAAAATCACGCTGAAAATGCCGGCCGCGCCGCCGGGGCCGCCCTGGCACAGGGACCGCCAATGGTGGTGGCCAGGCGACTGCGGCAGCGCCGGATGCAGTACCTGGGCCAATTGTGGAAGCTGCTGGCACCATGCAGCCAGAACACGGGTGGCCGCATCATGTGCCCGGTAGCGCAGCACGATGCTGGGCAAGCCCCGCAGCACCGCCTCGGCGTCGTTTGCACCCACCGCCAATCCGAGGCGCATGTGGGTGAGTTTGAGTTGCATGTGTAATGCCGGATCGCGCGTCATGATGCTGCCCATCAGCACATCGCCGCCACCGCTGGGGTATTTGGTCAGCGCATGGACCGAGATGTCCACGCCGAACGCGGGGCTCGCGCCGGCCACCAGATCGAAGGGCCGGAACGCGATGCCGGCGCCCCAGGTGTTGTCGAGCGCCGTCAGGACGCCTTTTTCCCGGCATATCCTGAGCAATTCCACAAGGTCCGGGAACTCCAGCGTCACCGAACCTGGCGCCTCGAGCCACACCAGCCGTGTCTTCGCGCTGATCTTGTCCGCCAGATCGCTCGGGTCCATCGGATCGTAGAACCGGTGGCCGATGGCCCACGAGCGCAGTTCGCCTTTCGCCAGCGCCCTGCTCGGGCCATACACGTTGTCCGGTATCAGCACCTCGTCGCCGGTCGCGAGCAGTGAAAACGCGACGGTCGCGATCGCCGCCAGGCCGCTGGGCACCAGCAGGCACTGCTGGCCGCCCTCGAGCGTGCACAGCCGCTCCTCGAGCATGTAGGTCGTGGGCGTGCCATGCAACCCATAGGTGTATCCGGTCTTGTCCTTCCACTCGATGCTGCGCATCGCGGCCACGCTGGGAAAAAAGACGGTCGACGCCTTAAACACACCCGGCTGCGGCGCCAGAAACCCGGCTGGCGCGACGTAGCGATGGTGGATCAGCCGCGTGGCTGTAGCGGCCGCACCATCCTGGTCCACCTTCAGATGCTCCATTTGGCGATCAGCTGCTGCGGCCGCATCGCGTCGTAGCCCTCGAAAGGCTGGTGGATCCACGGATTGGTGGGAAGGAACTCGACCGAATAGTCGGCCGTGAAGTTCGACACACCCTTGGTCCACAACACCGCACTGCGCAGTTCGGTAATCGGTTGGTAGTTGTTGCGCAACTGGTTGATCACCGAATTGAGCGTGTGCCCGGTGTCTGCCAGGTCGTCGACCAGCAGCACCCGGCCGGCGATCTCGCCTTTTGGCGTGGTGATGTAGCGCGCAATGTCGAGGTTGCCCTGCTGCGTGCCTGCGTCGGCGCGGTAGGAACTGGTCGACATGATCGCCAGCGGCTTGTCGAATATGCGCGACAGGATGTCCCCGGGCCGCATGCCGCCGCGCGCCAGGCACAGGATGGTGTCGAATTGCCAACCCGACTGGTAGATCTTGATCGCCAGTTTCTCGATCAGGTTGTGGTACTCGTCATAACTGACATAAAGGTGTTT
>JANLQZ010000029.1:0-2205 GCA_031368125.1 Betaproteobacteria bacterium | reverse complement strand
GCAACGCGACTTCGGCAGCGGCGACCTGGCCGTCCTGCATCAACGCCTTGCCCAGCAGCACCTGCACCGGCAACATGTTCGGATCGATCTGCAGCGCGTTCTTGAGCTGGATGATGGCGCCGTCGAGGTCCTTTTTTTCGTAGCGCGCCAGTGCATCTTCATAGAACCGCGCCGCTTTCGGATCCGCCGCATGGGAGCAGGCCAACGCTCCAAAAAGCGAAACGGCCACAACGATCTGGCGGGTCCGATGCAAGGCGACTGCGGAAATCCGGTATTGGCTCATAGGGGGTCTGGCGCTCCAGTCGATACTGGGCAGAGCAAGATGGTAGCGCAGGTTGCCGCCACGCCCGAGGCACAAGTTCTCATCGGTACCGGGCGCCGTCCGATCGAACGATAAAATCAAAGGCTACCCACCCATGGCCGACCGCCAGCTCTGGAGCCGAACTCACACATGACCACACCTCAAACCATGGCGAACGCCATTCGCGCACTGGCGATGGACGCCGTGCAACAAGCCAACTCGGGACACCCCGGGGCCCCGATGGGCATGGCGGACATGGCGGTCGCCTTGTGGGGGCCGGGCAGCGCCGAGGGGCTGCCGGCGGGCCATCTGAGGCACAACCCGGCCAACCCGCATTGGGTTGACCGTGACCGTTTCGTGTTGTCCAACGGCCACTCCTCGATGCTGCTGTACGCCTTGCTGCATTTGACCGGCTACAAGTTGCCGATGGCCGAATTGAAGCACTTCCGCCAGCTCCACAGCAAGACGCCTGGTCACCCGGAGACCGGTCTCACACCGGGGGTGGAAACCACCACCGGGCCGCTCGGGCAAGGTCTGGCGAACGCGGTCGGCATGGCGTTGGCCGAAAAGCTGCTTGCGCGCGAATTCAACCGCGAAGGCCACGAGGTGGTCAACCACCAAACCTACGTGTTCATGGGCGATGGCTGCATGATGGAGGGCATCAGCCACGAAGCGGCCGCACTGGCGGGCGCCTGGAAACTCAACCGGCTGGTCGCGTTGTACGACGACAACGGTATTTCCATCGACGGGCAGGTGGCGCCCTGGTTCGTGGACAACACGGCGCTGCGTTTTGTGGCCTACGGCTGGAACGTGATCGGCCCGCTCGATGGGCATGACGCAGCCGCCGTGTCCAAAGCCATAACCGACGCCAAAAAGTCGGCCGAGTGCCCGACACTGATCATGTGCCGCACGCGTATCGGCCAGGGCAGCCCGAACCGCGCCAACACCGCCAAGGCGCATGGAGAGCCATTGGGCGCCGATGAAATCAAACTCACGCGGGAAGCCCTGGGCTGGGACCACGCGCCGTTTGTGGTCCCCACCGATATCTACACCGCCTGGGACGCCAGGGCGGCCGGCGCCGTTGCGGAGGCGTCGTGGAAAAGCCGGTTTGCCGCCTACCAGGCCGCGCATCCGGCGCTCGCCACGGAGCTGGCACGGCGCATGAAGGGCAAGTTGCCACGCGCCTTTTCGCAGGTGGCGGTGGACACGGTGGTGGCGGCCGATGCGAAGGCAGAAACCGTCGCATCGCGCAAGGCCTCGCAACTGGCTCTCGAGGCGTTCACCGCCGCGATGCCGGAATTGCTGGGCGGCTCGGCCGACCTGACCGGATCGAACCTGACCAATACCAAAAGCACGCCGAGCCTGCGCTTCAACCTGGCCGGCGACGTGGTGCAGAGCACCGACGCCGCCGGCGCCAGCGTCGGTGGGCGCCACATCAACTACGGCGTGCGCGAGTTCGGCATGGCCGCGATCATGAACGGCGTTGCGCTGCACGGCGGCTTCATACCCTATGGAGGCACTTTCCTGACCTTTAGCGACTACAGCCGCAACGCGATCCGCATGGCCGCGCTGATGAAGTTGCGCGTGGTCCACGTGTTCACGCACGACAGCATCGGGCTGGGCGAGGACGGGCCAACACACCAGTCGGTCGAACACGCCGCGTCGTTGCGCCTGATCCCCAACCTGGACGTATGGCGTCCGGCCGATACGGCCGAGACGGCCGTGGCGTGGGCGGTGGCGCTGCAAAACACGACCAAACCGACCGCGCTGCTGCTCAGCCGCCAGAACATCAGTTATGCGCCCAAGGGCAGCTCCGACCTGGCGCCGCAGGCCTACGGGCTGGATGCCATCAGCAAGGGGGCTTATGTGCTGGCGGAACCGGGCGAAGTGGGGCTGCGCAAGAA
>JANLQZ010000318.1:0-1533 GCA_031368125.1 Betaproteobacteria bacterium | reverse complement strand
CCCGCGTGTGGTGCTGGAATAGGGGAGCAGCCGCTGCGCTCAGTCCCGGCGCGTGATGCGGGCGCCCAGAGCGAGCAGTTTTTCTTCGATGCGCTCATAACCGCGCTCGATCATGTTGGCGTTCTGCACCGTGGACTTGCCTTGCGCGCACAGGGCTGCGCCCAGCAGCGCCATCCCGGCGCGTATGTCGGGCGAGGTGAGCGTGGTGGCCGTGAGTCTGGAGCGCCCGCTGATCAGCACCCGGTGCGGGTCGCAGACGACCGCATTGGCGCCCATGCTGATCAGGCGGTCGACAAAATACAGGCGCGACTCGAACATCTTCTCGAAAAACAGCACATTACCCGTCACCTGCGTGGCCAGCGTGATCATGCAACTCATCTGGTCGCTCGCAAACTGCGGCCACGGGCCGTCGCCGATCAGCGGTATGGAGCCGTCGTGGTCGGGCGTGACGCGCAGTTCCTGGTTGCCGGGCAGGGTGATGTGGTCCTTGTGCAGCTCGATCTTCACGCCGAGTGTGCCGAACACCCGGCGGCACATCCAGTAGGCGTGCAGGTCGGTGCCCTCCACCGTGATCTCACCACCGGTGGCGGCCGCCAGCGCCAGGTAGGACGCGGCCTCCACATGGTCGTGGCATACCCGGTGCGTCGTGCCATGCAGCGAGGGCACGCCCACGATGGTGAGCAGGTTGGTGCCGATGCCGCTGATCCTGGCGCCCATGGCGTTGAGCAGGTGCGCCAGATCCTGCACGTGTGGCTCGCAGGCGGCGTTGCGCAGCAGGGTCTGTCCGGTGCTCACCACGGCCGCCATCATGATGTGTTCGGTGCCGGTCACGGAGGGCTCGTCAAAGAACATTTCCGCGCCCGCCAGTGGCGCCGGCATCACAAAGCTGTAGCTGCCGTTGATGGTGACTCTGGCGCCAAGCTTTTGCAGACCATAGAAATGGGTGTCGAGCCGGCGCCGGCCGATCACGTCACCACCGGGCGGATACACCGTCGCCTTGCCCAGACGGTGCAGCAGCGGCGCCACGCACAGGATCGAAGTGCGCACCTTGTCGCACAGTGCACGGCTGATTTCGCCGGTCTTCAGGCTGGCCACATGGATGCTCACACGCTCGCCGCTGCGCTCCACCTTGCCGCCGATCTCGGTGATGAGTTCGAGCATGTGGCGCACGTCGACTATGTCGGGCACATTCTCAAGCACCACCTCCTGGTCGGTCAGGATGCAGGCCACGATCATCGGCAATATGGCGTTCTTGTTGCCCGAGGCGCGCACGGTACCGCGCAGTGCAACCCCGCCTTCAATTTCGAAAGTGGACATCTTTTATCGTCTTCAACGTTTATGAGTCTGGATCGGACCGGATTCTTGATTGTGTTCCAGCTCGAAGAGGTGGCAGGCCACCACCGCGGTGCGTCTGAATTCCGGCAGCAGGCGGCGTGCCAGTGCCGGAGCGTCGTGCTGGCAGCGCGCCATCGCATGCGGGCAGCGCGCGGCGAAAGCGCAGCCGCCGGGCGGGTTGGCCGGGTCGGGAAGTTC
>JANLQZ010000927.1:0-3821 GCA_031368125.1 Betaproteobacteria bacterium | reverse complement strand
GTCGAAATTCGCGCTCGCATCGCGCCCGGCCACCACCTCGATGGCGATCTCGGCGGCGTCGGCCAGCACGATCGGCCGGTTGGACAAGGTATGCGGGGCGATCGGCACCAATACCCAGCCCGGGATCGAAGGGTGCAACAGCGGGCCGCCAGCCGACAGGGCGTACGCGGTGGAACCGGTCGGGCTGGCGATGATCAGCCCGTCGGCGCGCTGGTTCGCCACAAAATGGCCATCCACCTCGACCCGCAACTCGACCATGCCGGAGGTTGCGCCACGGTTGACCACCACATCGTTCATGGCCAGCGCGTCGAATACGCAGCGACCGTCGCGGATCACCCTTGCTTGCATCAGGCTGCGGTGGTCCTCCTCGAATTCGCCGCCGAGCATCGGTCGCAAGGTGGACTCGAAACCGTCGAATGGAATGTCGGTGATAAAGCCGAGCCGACCCTGGTTGATGCCGACCAACGGCACGCCATAACGTGCCAGCTGGCGGCCGATGCCCAGCATCGTTCCATCACCGCCAACCACCAGGCCCAGGTCGCACTGGGTGCCGATGCCGGCAACGTCCAGCGCGTTGTAACCGGTGATGCCCATGTTGGCGGCGGTCTGCAGTTCGAACGCCACCTCGCAACCCTGGTCGTGCAGGTAATGTGCGATGTCTTCCAGCGCCCGTCGTGATGACGCGCCGGCTGCACCCGAACCGATGGCCTGGTATTTGCCGATCAGCGCGACGTGGCGGAATTTCGACTGCATCAACAAATTACATCACTAAAATGATTCCATGCTCGATGATCGTGCCAAGTTGTTGATGAAAGCGCTGGTCGAGCGCTACATCACGGACGGACAGCCTGTGGGCTCGCGCACCTTGTCGCGCGCCTCCGGCCTCGAATTGTCCCCGGCGACCATCCGCAACGTGATGTCTGACCTGGAAGAACTCGGCCTGATCGTGAGCCCGCATACATCGGCCGGCCGCATCCCGACCGCGCGTGGTTACAGGCTTTTTGTCGACACCATGCTGACGGTGCCCAAAGGCCAGTTCGCGGCACAAAGCCTGGCCCCGGATCAGCCACAAAAGGTGATATCGAACGCGGCCCATCTGCTGTCGAGCCTGTCGCAGTTCGTCGGCGTCGTGATCGCGCCGCGCCGAAGTTCCGTGTTCCGCCACATCGAGTTCCTGCGCCTGTCCGAGCGCCGGCTGCTGGTGATCATCGTGTCGCCCGACGGCGATGTGCAGAACCGGGTGATCTTTACCGAGCTGGACTATTCGCAATCGCAACTGGTGGAGGCGGCCAACTACCTGAACACCCATTTCGTGGGCATGGCGATCGAGCACGTGCGCGAGCGGCTGCAGCGCGAGGTCGAGTCGCTGCGTTCTGAAATCGCGACATTGATGCAGGCCGCGGTAACCATCAATTCCGAGGAAATCGCCCAGGCGCAGGATGAAGTGGTGATATCCGGTGAGCGCAACCTGCTGGCGCTGTCCGATTTTTCCAGTGACATGGGTCAGCTTCGACGCGCATTCGAGTTGTTCGAGCAAAAGGCGCAGCTGATGCGGTTGCTCGACGTGGCCGGCCAGGCCGAGGGTGTGCGGATCTTCATCGGCGGCGAGAGCCAGGTGGTGCCGTTCGAGGACCTGTCGATCGTCAGTGCGCCCTACGAAGTGGACGGCCAGGTGGTCGGTACGCTGGGAGTGATCGGCCCGACCCGCATGGCCTACGACCGCATGATCCAGATCGTGGATATCACGTCCAAGCTGGTCAGCAACGCCCTGAGCCACCACAAGTAGCCCTATACAATTGACCGCTGGTTCGGGGCGTTAGCTCAGCTGGTTAGAGCAGAGGACTCATAATCCTTTGGTCGTAGGTTCAAGTCCTACACGCCCTACCAACTATCCTGCTAGGCAGCCTCGTTCCTATCGCTTGTCCAACCCGCTCAGGTCGCCGCGCCAACCAGCCCACGCCTTTATCGTCAAGTGGCGCGCGAGTAGCAACCATGGCATGCGCAAAGAGTGTGCGCGTACATAAACCAGCCATCTGGCGATGCTGCCAGTCATCTCTGGCTTCGCATCGTTGGCGGACAGTAAGGTTTGAACATACACTGCCTTGAGCCATCTTGGCCGCACTGAAGACGGGTTGGCTGGCGATAATTTTGCAAGGACAGAGTCTGGCACGGTAGTGCCGAAGAAGTGGCGCGTCAGGTTCAGCCCGAACCAGACCGGCCACGCCAGATCGTTGCCGGCAGCGCACGCTGCGAATCGATCCCAGAACCCTGGCTCGCGTGCAATGCTGCGCAGCATGCAGTCGATGTCGCACAGATCGCGCAGACCGTTGTGCAGTTCACCTTCGTGCACAAGATGCGTGACGCTATGGATCATCAGGTCTTCCGGGCACGGTACGCGCATCATCGGAAGACTTGGCGCCGCCACCGGCACCGCGCGCGCGATGATTTGGTCCGGATCCGGCGCGTTGCGGGCGGTCAAGGGCAAGATGGTGTGGTGCACGTCGAGCACGGTGCCACGCCGCATGTGCACCATTGGTGGCAGTTCATGCATCCACTCGCGGTAATAACGTTGGTCATAGGCACCCGTCTTGGCGCTGACCCAACCACCGAGCATCAGCCGGTTTTCCACGTCCCCCAACGCCTCCCGTGGCACGAGAAAGTCAATATCGCCAAAAAGACGCCCGCGTGCGACCGCATGTTCAGAAATCACGTAGGCGGCACCCTTGAGCAGCAAGACCGGTATTTGAAGCGGGGCCAAAGCGGCCTGCAACTGATGCGCCTCCCAAAGGACTGACTGGTGCTGGCGGGTACTCAGTTGCAACGCACCGTCGAGATGCCGTTGAGCGTGCCGACCGGTCGACACAACAGCGTCTTTCAGGCGCTCAGCCAGAGCACCGAGCAGGTTGGCGCTGCGTGCAGTGGCGATCAAGGCGGACCACTGCGCTTCGTCCATCGCTTGTGCAGTTGCCGGATTGCCCAGCACCGCAACCAACCTGGCGACATCCGGACGCATCGTCATGGTGACGTGATGTCTCGGACGAGTTGCAGACCGTCGGCCGTCGAGCCGAAAACGATCTGGAAGCAAGTGGCGTCCGCAAGCATGGCGCAAAGCGCGTCGAACCCTACTTCGCCCATGCGCTCCTTGTTGAATGACTGTTCCGATATCAATGCAAAGGCCTCGGCCCGGCTGACCTCGTCGTAACGCGGCCGACTGCCTGCCTCGAAGCGCGGGAATACCACCCATTTGACGCGCGCCGGCGCGTCGGTTGCGGCGATTGAACTTGCTGGACAGTCGGAAATGGTTCTTTGCCGTGATTGCGATGCCAGCGTCCACACAGATCGCAATGTCGGTCAACGACAGGCGCGACAGGCGGAAACCCCCAGTGTGAATTCGCGCCCGTGGGCGGCGGCATTCGCCATCAGCCGAGACCTGACGCGGTCGAATCGCTTTCCGGATTACCCACGGTGTAAAGTGAGCAAATGCAAGCCGTTTTCGCGGTTTGTCCGCTCACCCGCATATTGTGGAGTTCTCAGTGTTTCAAAAAGTCGTCCCAGTCAACAGCCAGGCGCACGCCAACAAGCGGGTCAAGGAAATCTCCAGCTTCGAGTTCGCCTCGAAGTTCCACATCGCCTACCTGACGATGCAGGAATTTACCCGCGCAGCATCGATCTTTGCGATCGTGTTTCTGGAGGACAAGGAACAGGACGAGTTTCGCCCGGTGGCCCTGCTGGGTCTCACGCCTGGCCAGAACCTGTTTGTGGATTCGACCGGGAAATGGCTGGCCTCCTACATTCCGGCGGTCATCCGGCGCTACCCGTTC
>JANLQZ010000290.1:0-1562 GCA_031368125.1 Betaproteobacteria bacterium | reverse complement strand
ATCCTGCGCCACGCCCTGGCCGTTGTCATACATCAACCCGAGGTCGTATTGGGCATTGGCGTTGCCCGCCTCCGCCAATGGCAACAGGATGCGCATCGCGTTGGCGTAGTCGCCGCGGCCGTAGGCTGCCAGCCCATCCTCCAACGGACCCGACCAGGCCGACCCGACGGCCAGCACGAGCGCGGCCACCACTGCCAATGTCTTTCGATGCACCGAACACCCCCATGAAGTGCGCGCCGGCAGCCCGCGCGTGCTCGCTGCAGCTTGTCGACGGCAACCGCATTATGTAGGCATGCGCCGGACCAATGGCATGGAGCCGGCGCGCGGCGACGCCATCGCGCCGGCGCACCGCGACGCCGCCACAGCAGCGGTCAACTCAACCGGTCAGGCACCACGGCGCGGCGTCGTGCACCAGCCCCATCCAGATCGCCCAACCCGAGCTTGCGGCGAGGGCGAACCCTGCCAGGCGCACTCCCCACTGCCCCGTGCCCGCGGCACGAAGCCGCAGCCAGAGCCACGGCCCGGCCATCATCGACACACTGGTGCCGGCGGCGAACAACGCCATCACCGCCGCCCCGTCGACGGCGCGGGCGCTCAAGGCAGCGACGAGCAGGGCCGAATAAAGCAGGCCACAAGGCAGCAGGGCCCAGGCAGTGCCTACGAGCAGCGGCGCGCCCCGGTTGTTCGCGCCCACCCACGACCGGACGCGAACCCAGATCGCCCGGCCCGCGCTTTCGAGCCAGAGCGGCTGCTGCGCATTGAGCAACAGCAGCAAGCCGAGCACCATCGCCGCCACATGGAACAGCGTCCACACCGGCCGCATCACCGCCGACTGCGTGGTCAACCATCCCACACCCTGCATCGACGCGGCCGCGAAGCCGCCCAGGGCCGAATAACCCAGCACCCGGCCAAGCTGGAACGTCCACATCGCGCTGGTCTTGCGTGGCCCCGCGGCCTGTCCGATGCCGGCGCAAGCGGCGCCGCACATGGCAACGCAATGCGGCCCGCCAACCAGCCCCATCAGCAGGGCGGTCAGTGCCAGCGATGTCTGCATCGCAGGCGTTCAGAGGATCTTCGAGAAACGCGCACGGTTGCGGTCGGTCTGGAGATAACGGTCGAACACCATGGCCACCGCGCGGACGAAGAACCAGCCGAGCGCGGTCACCTGCACGCCGGCCTGGTCCAACTCGACCAGGCCCTGGTCCTGCAGCGCGCGCAAGGCTTCGAGTTCGGCCGCGAAGTAGTGCCGCGAATCGATCAGGAACGCCAGGTCGATGGGCTCGAACAACCACTGGCCCTGGCACATCAACGCCATGATCACGGCGCGCCGGATCAGGTCGTCGCGCGACAACGCCAGGCCGCGAACCACGGGAAACAATCCGCGGTCGAGCGCGTCGTAATACTCCTCTACGGTTTTTGCGTTCTGGCTGTAAGTGGCGCCCACGCGCCCGATCGACGACACGCCCAAGGCGATCAGGTCGCAATCGGGCTGGGTGCTGTAGCCCTGGAAGTTCCGGTGCAACCGCCCCTGGCGCTTGGCCACTGCCAGCGGGTCGTTGGGC
>JANLQZ010000892.1:0-3945 GCA_031368125.1 Betaproteobacteria bacterium | reverse complement strand
ATCTCGAAGCTGCGCGCGCCGCCGTCCTGCGCCAGCAGGTCGTCCACCAGCACCTGGTAGTCGGGTACGCGCTGGTCGATGAAGACGATTTCGTGGCGCAGCTGCTCGGTGGGCGCCACCTGCTCCGGTGCCGGTCCGGGCGCCAGGTACGCGTCCAGCGAACGCACCTCGGCGCCAGGCGCCAGCAACTGCGGATGCAGCGCGGCCACGGCGTCGGCCGAGTACAGGATGCGTGGCTCGAGTTCCTCGACCAGCGCTCGCCTGCGTTGCGCGATCCTTGGTGCCATCAAAACCTCATTCGGCCCGCAGACCGGTGAACAGCTCGCGTTCGGCGCGCGCATCCTGTTGTTGCAGCGTGCGCCGCAGCGCGCGCTGGCGGCGTTCTTCCCGCAGCTGCGGCAGCCGCACCAGCAGGGCGACCAGCCACGCTGGGCGCACTAGGCCATTGGGCCCCAAAAGGCGCAGCAGCCACGCCGGAAATCGGGCCGAAATCAACGGCTTATCGAGGCTTATAAGGGTCTGGGCGCTGCCGGGGTCGCCCTGGCGCGCGCAGCGGCCGATCAACTGGCGGTCGATCCGGCGCGAGCTGTTGTGCTGGCAGCAGATCACATGCAGGCCGCCGCGTTCGGCCACGCCGGGGCCCAGCGCGATGTCGGTACCGCGCCCGGCCATGTTGGTCGCCACGGTCACGCAGCCGGCCAGGCCGGCGCGCGCCACGATCTGCGCCTCCAGCAGGTCGTGGCGTGCGTTGAGCACTTGGTGCGCCAGCCCGGCCTGGCCAAGCGCTGCGGACAGGCTTTCCGAATCGGCCACCGAATCGGTTCCAACCAGCACCGGCCGGCTGGAGCGGCTCAACTCCAAAACCTGCGCTGTCACGGCGCGCCACTGTGCGGCGCGGTCGCGCACCAGCTGCGTCGGCAATACGATGCGGCGCGACGGCCGCCGCAATGGCACCTGGACCACCTCCAGTCCATACACCGCCGCCAGCTCGGCACGCGCTTCGTGCAGCGTGCCGCTCATGCCACCGAGCCGCAGGTAACGCGCGAAGAAGCGCTGGTAGGTGATTTGCGCGGCGGTGACCTGCTCGCCCGTGGGCTCGCAACCCTCCTTGCGCTCGATCAGTTGGTGCAAGCCGCGCGACCACACCCGGCCCGCGGCGAGACGTCCGGTGGCTTCGTCGACGATCAGCACCTGGCCGCCGTGCACCAGGTAGTCGCGGTCGCGCTCATACAGGTGCAGGGCGGCGAGCGCGGTGCCGACCGTCTCCTCGCGGTGGCTGCGGTTGTGCCATGCCGACGGCAGCCCATGACACAGGGATTCGACCTTCTGCGCGCCGCTGTGCGACAGGCGCACGCTGTGCCGCGCCGGGTCGAGCACGCAGTCGACGCCTGGCAACAGCTGGCGCGCCAGCTCCAGCGCGCGCGCATGGTAGTCGTGCTCGCCGGTATTGGACACGCTACGCGACAGGATCAGCGGCACCCGCGCCTCGTCGATCAGCACGCTGTCGGCCTCGTCGACGACCGCCATGCACAGACCGCGCAGCAGCGTCGCCGGCTGCTTGTTCTCGCCGGGGTCCAGCCGCGCGGCATGCTGCTGCAGTTCAGACGTTCGCGGACCACGCACGATCCGGTCGCGCAGGTAGTCGAACACCAGTTCCTTGGCCGTGCAGTAGGTGATGTCGCAGCCGTAGGCGGCGCGGCGCGCGGCCGGGTCGTGCGCCGCCACCACATGGCCCACCTCCAGGCCGAGCGCCGCGTACAGGGGCCGCAGCGCCTGCGCATCACGCCCCACCAGGTAGTCGTTGACTGTCACCACATGCACCGGGATACCCGCCAGCGCGGCGGTCGCCGCGCAGACGGCTGCGGCCAGGGTCTTGCCTTCGCCGGTGGCCATCTCGGCCAGCCGGTTGTCGAGCATCACGCGCGCGGCCACCAGTTGCGTATCGAAGGGGCGCAGGCCGAGTTCCTGCACCGCCACCGCACGCACCAGCGCAAAGGCCTGCGCCAGCAGCGGCTCACTCAGGCCCCGCAGCGAAAGCTCGGCCTGCAAAGTGTGCGCACGCTCGCGCAGCGCGACTGGGCCCATCACAGCGTGGCGCGCATCGAGTTGTGCGACGGCGGCAATGAAGGCCCGCATGCGCGTCGCGCCCAGGCGCTGCTGCAACACCAGCGCGGCGCGCAGTTGTGCGGCCAGCCGGGCGCCACGATCGGACGCGGCGGTGGCCCGCTCCGGATAGGTGCCGCGCAGCAGGCCGGGTGTGGCAAGGGTGTTGGAACTGGCGTAAGCCATGACCTCAGCCGCTCGCGTTGAAATGCTGCAGGAACAGCTGGCGCAGCCGCCGGTAGCCCTGCACCGCCAGCGGCTGGGCGCCATGGTCGAACTGCACCCATACCCGCCCGCCCACCCGCTCGAGCACGCGCTCGCGCAGGAACAGGTCGATCTGCACCACCGGCTCCAGGCTGCGCAGGCCGTCCTTGTCGGTGGGGTCGGTCGCATACGGGCCGCCGCCCCGGTCGCCCAGGGCCGCGCCGGGAAGTTCAAAGCCGGCCGCCGGCACGTCGCGCACCAGGTCGGCGGCAACCGCCTGCTCCGGCGCCTCGGCCAGGCGCACGGCGACGGCGACATGGCCCTGGCGGATCAGCGCCGCATCACGCTCGGGCACTGCGACGCGTACGCCCACATCCCCGCGGTCGAGCACGTACCCCAGGGTGGTTCCGCGCTTGACGAAGCTGCCCTGCAGGTCCTGCTGGTGCGGCATCACGAGCGCGCCTGCCACCTGGCTGCGCACCTGGAGCAGGGCCAGGCGCTCGTCCACGCGCCACAGCTCGCCCGACACGCGATCGATCTCCTGCTGCAGGTTGAGCGCCTTGACCGGGTCCCTCAGCAACAGGTCGAAGCGTTCGGCGCGCAAGCGGGCCAGCTCGCCGGCGAGTCGGTCACGGCTGGCACCCAGCACCGGGTCCAGCAGGGTCACCAGCAATTGCCCCGGCGCCACCTGCTCGCCGTCACGCACCGCGAACCGGTCGATGAAACCGTCTGTTTCGGCGCGCGCGCGGGCGTATTCCGGCATCCACACCACACCCCAGGCCGCGGTATGAAAGGGCAGCGGCAGCGCAAACACGAACAGCAGGGCGCCAACGGCGGCGGCGGCGAGCACGGCGCGCTCGCGCCAGCCATGGACCGCGACCGGCGCCGCGGCGAGCACAGCGCGCACGGTGCGCCACAGCGGCAACACCAGCACCGTGAAGCTGACATAGACGGCAACGATAGCGCCCAGCGGCAACGAGTAGTGTCCGATGCCGAGCACGATCAGCCCGGACAGAAAGATCCGGTAGGCGACCGACAACGGCGCATAGGCCGCAAGCCACTTGCGTTCGCCCGGTGCGAGTTCCATCGGCGCCACGGGCCCGGCTCCGTACACGGCGCGTTGCAGCAGGTGTTGCCAGTAGCGCCGGCTGCGGGTGCCGAGGTTGGGCAGGTCGAGCGCGTCGCACAACATGTAGTAGCCGTCGAAGGCCAGCAGCGGGTTGACGTTGAACAGCAGCGTCGACACACTGGCCACAAACAGCGTCACGAACGCGAGGTCACGCAATGTGCCGCTCTGCAGGTTGAGCCACAGAAACAGCGCGAGCGCCGCCAGCGCCAGTTCCACCATGATGCCCATTGCGGCGACGCCGGCGCGTTGCCAGCGCCGGCGAAAGCCGGCCGACGCCGACGCGTCGACGTAGGGCGCCGGGGTCAATACAAACAGACTGATCCCCGCCTCGTGCACCTCGCCGCCCCAGTGGCGCACGGCCAGCGCATGGCCGAGCTCGTGCAGCGCCTTGATGAACGGAAACGACAGCCACGCCAGCAGCACGTGATGCGGCGTGCCCATCGCGGTGGCGGCGTGTGTGCGCAGCGCATCCCAGTTCGCGCCGGCCACGGCGGCGGCCAGCGCCACCA
>JANLQZ010000873.1:0-2161 GCA_031368125.1 Betaproteobacteria bacterium | reverse complement strand
CCGTCGGTGTCGAAGTGGAAATCGCTGGTCCAGCGCGCGAACCCGCTTTGGTCCCAGTCGTAGTTGAACAGCACCAGGGTGCGCGCCGGGGTGTTATCGCGCGCTGTCATTGAGCGACCAGTCGTAATCCAGGTGGCTGATCGTCACCGGCCCCGTTCTGAGTTTTTCGCGGTCTGCCGGTGCATCCGCCAGCTGGTCGGCGTAACGCGCCAGCAGGTCGTCGATCTTGCGAAATCCCTGGTGTCCCTGCTCGAAGTCTTCGCGGAACCATTTGAAGATCGAGCTCAGTTCGGCGCGGCCGTTGGCGTAGCGGTTGCGCGTGCGGTCGGCCATGAAGCGGGTCATGCCGTCGTCGAGTTGCGCCTCCAGCCGCGTGGCGGTAAAGGCTTCGGGCCGAAGTGCCGGGCAACCGATCGAGGCGCAGGTGACGGCGCCGTGCACGCGCGGGTCCGCATATTTGGGCCGCAGCTGCTCATGCTCGATCCAGTCCAGGTAACGCTCGTCGTCGAGCAGCCTGAAGAACTTCTTTTTCCAGGGGCTCTGGATCAGGCTGCCCAGATCCTTGATCGACTTGAGGTCAGGGTATCTGGAGAGGATCAGCTCGACCGTGAAACCGTTGTAGGTGTTGATCAGGAACGCCATCTGCTGCTCGCGCGTGAAGGCCGCAAAGGCCGACTGCGGCAGCGCCGACCATTCGGCCAGCAGCCTTTTCAGCGCGGCGCGGTCGGCCGCGAAACCCTTGTAGTCGGCGCGCGACTGCTTGTTGTCCGGCAACCAGCGCACATGTTTCTTCAGCAGTGCGTCCCAGTCCGCGTACCCGTGGTCGAGGCCGCCTGCGGCCTGTGCCATGGCCGGCCGACCCGCGAAGGGCGCACACAGGCTGGCGGCCCACGCGAGCGCGTCGCGTCGGTTGATCATCGGTCTAGCTCCTCTTCCAGTCGTGGTACCGGCGCACCCACTCCAGCAGCCGCAGCGGCCGGTGGGCGCGTTTCCATTCGCCGGCGGCGTACTTGTTGGCCTCGGACAGAGTGGGATAGGTGTGGATGGTTCCCAGGATCTTGTTCATTCCCAGCCCGTGTTTCATCGCCATCACGTATTCGGCCAGCAGGTCGCCCGCATGCACGCCCACGATCGTCACGCCCAGGATGCGGTCCTTCCCCGGCACCGTCAGCACCTTGACGAAGCCGTGCGCCTCGCTGTCGGCGATGGCGCGGTCGAGGTCGTCGATGCCGTATTTCACGACTTCATATGGAATACCCTGCTCGCGCGCATCCTGCTCGTTCAGGCCGACGCGCGCCACCTCCGGGTCGGTGAAGGTGGCCCAGGGAACGATGGCGTAGTCCACCTTGAACTTGCGCAGGTCGCCGAACAACGCATTGACGGCGGCATACCAGGCCTGGTGCGAGGCCATGTGCGTGAACTGGTAGGGGCCTGCCACGTCGCCGGCCGCGTAGATGTTGGGATAGATGGTTTGCAGGTATTCGTTGGTCTCTACGGTTTTCTGGGTCGGGATGCCGAGTTCTTCCAGGCCGTAACCCGACAACCGCGCCACCCGTCCCACGGCGCAGATCAGCGCGTCGAACTCGATCCGCAGTTCCTGCCCCTGGTGTTCGACGATGATGGCGCGGGTGTCACCGGTGTTCTCGCAGCGCAGCGCCTTGTGGCCGGTCAGCACCTTGACACCGTCGGCCTGCATCGACCGGCGGGCGAGTTCGGACACCTCCGAGTCTTCCCGGATCATGATGCGCGGCGCCATTTCGACCTGCGTGACTTCGGCCCCCAGGCGCGCGAACGCCTGCGCCAGTTCGCAGCCGATCGGTCCGCCGCCGAGCACCACCATGCGCCGCGGCATGTGCTCGAGTTTGGCGAACTCGTCCCACAACGTGTCGCTCGTCACGTACCCGACCGCATCGATGCCGGGCAGCGGCGGCACGAACGGCCGCGCACCGGCGGCGATGACGATATTGCGGGTGGTCAGGGTCTGCGTGCCGCCGCTGTTCAACGCGATCTCGACCGTCCACGGGTTCACGATCTTCGCGTAACCCAGCACCACGTCGACGCCCAGGCCGGTGAAGCGCTGCACGCTGTCGTGCGGCGCGATCTCGGCGATCACCCGGTGTATGCGGGCCATGACCTCCTTGAAGCTGAAACTCGTGGTCGA
>JANLQZ010000862.1:0-2487 GCA_031368125.1 Betaproteobacteria bacterium | reverse complement strand
GCGCGATACGGGTGGTTATGCGGTGGCGCTGGCGGCCAGCATGAAGCATATTTTTTGCGGCAATGCCGGCGAAACCTATTTCTCCACCAGTGACATCGGCTGGGTGGTGGGCCACAGCTACATCATCTACGGCCCGCTGATCGCGGGCATGGCGACGATCCTGTACGAGGGCCTGCCCACGCGCCCGGATGGCGGCATCTGGTGGAGCCTGGTGGAAAAATACAAGGTGACGGTCATGTTCAGCGCACCCACTGCGGTACGGGTGCTCAAGAAGCAGGATCCGGCGCTGTTGGCCAAGTACGATTTGTCAAGCCTGCGGGCCTTGTTCCTGGCCGGGGAGCCGCTGGATGAACCGACCGCGCAATGGATCTCCGGCGGCCTGGGCAAGCCGATCATCGACAACTACTGGCAGACCGAAACCGGATGGCCGATCCTCGGCCTCGCCAACGGCGTGGAGAAGGCGGCCAGCAAATTCGGTAGCCCGGGAGTGCCGATGTATGGCTACGACGTAAAGCTGTTCGACGAGACGACCGGCGAAGAGCTCACCGGCGCCGGGCAAAAAGGCGTGGTTGCCATCGAAGGCCCGCTACCGCCCGGCTGCATGCAGACGGTGTGGCGTGACGACGAGCGTTTCGTCAAGACCTACTGGAAAAGCATCCCTGGAAAGACGGTCTACAGCACTTTCGACTGGGGCATCCGTGACGAAGACGGTTACTTCTTCATCCTGGGGCGCACCGACGATGTGATCAATGTGGCTGGCCACCGACTTGGCACGCGGGAAATTGAAGAAAGCATTTCAGCCCATCCGAACGTCTCGGAAGTCGCGGTGGTAGGCGTGGCGGACCAGCTCAAGGGCCAGGTCGCCATGGCCTTCGCCGTGGTCAAGGATGCCAGCGCGCTGGCCATGCCGGGCGGCGCCCTGAAGCTCGAAGGCGAGATCATGAGCCTGGTAGACAAGGATCTGGGCGCCGTGGCGCGGCCCGCGCGCGTGCGTTTTGTGACCGTGCTGCCCAAGACCCGCAGCGGCAAGTTGTTGCGCCGCGCCATTGCGGCGGTATGCGAAGGGCGCGACGCGGGCGACCTGACCACGATGGAAGACCCGGCTGCGTTGCAGCAGATCAAGGATCTGGTCAGCGGCTGATCGTCGTTGTCGCCGGCGCGCGAGCCTGCGCCGGGACATCGAACGCCTGGGGCGGCAGGCCGGCCTGATGCCGCTGCACCATCATGGTCCAGGCGGCCTCCCATTCGCGCACCCGCGCCTCGGGATCGAACAGCGGCGCAGCGGCGTGTTGCCGTGCCAGCCGGGCGCGCAACTCGTTGCGGGCGCCGGAGTCCTTCCCAAGCCTGACCACTGTTTCGACAAAGGCCGCCGGGCTTTCTACCACGCAGTCCCCCAGGCCAGCGGCGCGCACGATGCTGCCGCCCAGCCGCGAGGCCATGCCCTGGCCGGCACAGGTGACCGCCGGCACGCCCATGCGCAAGGCGTCGGCGAGGCCGTGGTTGGCGTTGAAACGCACGGTGTCGACAAACAGGTCGGCCAAGCGGATTCGCGCGAGCAACTGGGCCCGGCTGCTCGACGGCAGGTAGACCAGTCGGGTCGCGTCGACGCCCGATGCCCGGGCCGCTTGCGCGAGGTTGTTGCGTGTTGCCGCAGCGTACGCCGGCAGCCACAGCACCGCTTCGGGCAGCGCCTTGAGCATCTTCATCCACAAACCAACGCTTTGCGGGTCGACCATCACTGGCGGCAGGAAGCAGCACAACACGAGGCCCTGGTCAGGCAAGCCTGCATCCGCGCGCGAACACGCCAGCGGGTCGGCCGCATCGTTGTTGGTCGCGAGCCAGCAGGTGTGCGGCAGGCGCACCACCGCGCCGTACGGCTCCATGTCGATGCCGTCCGGATGGACAAAGGTGTCGGACATGTTGTAGTCGCACTGGCGCGGCGGATGGTGCCGGTGCCACGTGGTCTGGCGGATCTGGATCGGCGCGACCCGTCGCTCGGGAATTTCGGGCCGGCACCAGCGGGTGTTGAAGGCGGCATCGATGAATACGTCGAGCTCGTCGAGCCGGATCCGGGCCACCGCTTCGTCGTTGCTCATGTGGGCAATTTCTGCCACGGTGATCCCCAGACTGCCCAGGCGCTCGGCGACTGCAAAGTCCGGGTTCGGCGTGGGCGAGTAGACATGCAGCGCAAAACGCGACCGGTCATGCGCCAGCAGTTGCTGTTCGAGCGCGTTGACGAAACGGGGGTCGCGCATATTTTGCGTGGCCAGCCCGACGTGTATGCGGCCGTCGCGCCCTTTGGATCGCCGCGCGACAAATGGCGCCACCTTGCTCGACAATTGGCCGGCGATTGCGTCCATCGAGATGCGCCGGAGCTGGAACATCTCGTCTTCGCGCAACGGCAGCATCAGGCCGTAAAACTGGGCATCGCGCCAGTCGCGCACCTGGCCGGTGCGGGTGCAGCGGGCCAGCATTTCCCGCAGCACG
>JANLQZ010000857.1:0-3246 GCA_031368125.1 Betaproteobacteria bacterium | reverse complement strand
CCGCGCGGGCCCGCGTCGCGCCGACCAGCCCCGGGAAGGCGGCGGTCGGCCAGCGTCACGGCGCAGCCCCCATGCCCGCCCCCAGCGCCCCAAACAAGCCCAGCCAAAAATCGGCAATCCCCCCAACCCCCGCCACGGCGTCAGGGTCCGTCGGCCGCTCGGCCAGCGTGAAGTTGCCAAACGCGTCGCGGCCGCGCACCAGCATTGCAAGCGGCTTTTGCACACCCGACTGCCGTACCCGGGTCGACACATACCGGATGGCGATGCCGATGCGCGGGATGGTCGACAGGTTGGGGTTGGAACCGTGCACGATCCACAGATGGTGCAGCGACATCTGGCCCGGTTCCAGCACCAGGTCCACGGCCTGGGACGCGTCCACCGCAACCGCGATCTCCTGGCCGCGCGACAACACGTTGTTGTCCGCAAAGGTGTCGCGCTGGGGCAGGTGCGGCTGGTGGTGCGAGCCCGGGATCACGCGCATGCATCCGTTCTCGGCGGTCACGGGGCCCAGCGCGACCCACGCGGTGGCCACTTCCATCGGTGACAGGCCCCAGTAGGCGCCGTCCTGGTGCCAGCTCACGAAGGCCTTGTCGCCGGGGAACTTCACGAACCAGCTGGTGTTCCAGGCCAGCAGGTCGGGGCCCAGCAGTTGCTGCACGGCGTCCAGGATGGCGCCCTCGCGCGTCAGCGCGTCGACCCATTCGAAAACGAAGTGCGTGTCGCTGTTGATCTGCCAGCGCTCACCGGCCTTGAGGGCATCGAGTCGCGCCTTGTGCCGGTCGTGGAACGCCAGGTAGTGCGCACGGTAGTGCGCCGTCTGTTGCGGCGAGAGGGCCTGGACGGGGCAGACATAACCGTCCCGCTCGAACTGCGCCTTCGACACCTGCTGCGCCAGCCAGGCCGCTGTCATGCCGAATCACCCGCCGACGGACCGGCCGGTTCAGACCGTGATGCGGCGCGTGCGTGCCACCACCGGCCAGCTCTCTGCCGCAACACCATGACGCACCGCCCACACGTCGCTGTGCAGCGCCATGGTCGGGCAGATATGGCGCGGGATGCCGTACACCACGTCGCCGACCTGGTACTGGTCGGCGCGCGCGGTCTGCAGCACCAGGTGTTCTTCGCTATGGGTCACGGCCACCGCGTCCTCGAGCCCGAACAGCCGCACGCGCGGATGCGGCATCTCGGAGGCGACCGACTTGTGCCCCAGGTCGAAACAAAGATGGCCGGGTGCCGGCTTGCTGATCACGCGGGTGAACAACACCGCGGCGTTCAGGAAGTGGTGGTCCGGACAGACACCCTCCTGGCCGAAATCCCACAACACGGTGGTGCCGGCACCGACCTCGACATCGCCGTGTTGCGCCAGCAGGGCGAAGGTCGGCGTGCCGCTGGCGATCATGCCGGGTACCGGCAAGCCCTCGGCGCGCAATTGCTCCCGCATCGCCCACACCGGCGCAAAGGTCTTGTCCGTCACCTCGGCCAGCACGCGGGGATCGGTGTCGCGCAGGTGGCCGTCGTAGGCATGCAGGCCGGCCGCCAACACACCGGCGGTGGCGCAGATGTCACGGTACAGCTGTGTTGCCTGCGGGCCGGGGGTGATGCCGGTGCGGTTCATTCCCACGTTGAGGTCCAGGTACAGCGGGATCACCACGTTCTGCGCCACCGCCATGCGGCCGATTGCCGCCAGGTTGCGCGCATCGTCCACCAGCGTGGAAAACCGGGTCTGCGCAAACAGGCGCATCAGGCTTACCAGGCGCTGCGCATTGGGCCCCACCGGCTGGTAGGCCAGCAGGATGTCTTCGCCCCCGGCGGCGGCCGTCATCTCGGCCTCGGCGATCGTGGACACCTTGAACTTGTGGATGCCGGCCGCGCGCTTCATCGCGATCACCTGGGGCAACTTGTGGGTCTTGACGTGCGGGCGCAGGCGGCGGACGTCGCCCGCCATGGCGATCATGCGCCGCAGGTTCTGTTCGATGCGCTCGGGGTACAACAACACGGTGGGCGAGCTGATGGCGTCGGCATTGGAGATGGCATACCAGTTGCTCATGGTGACCCCGTTCGTCAGATGGTGGAAAGGCCCGCAAACTCGCGCTGGCCGAAGCAGCGCGACCGTTGCCCGATGATAGCCAGCATGCGGCCCCGCCGGCAACACTGGCGGCATGCTCTTGCTGGTTGCGATGGTGCTGCCGCGAAGCGAAAGAGTGCGGGCCGCAGACGACTCGGGGTCCCGCGCTTGCCACGCTGCGGGTGCCGTGTGCACAGCGGCAATCTTTATGACGGCCGGTGTGCGTTACTGGGGCGCGCGATTGAATTGCCTTTCCCTGGCCCTTGATCCGCCCCGTTGACCAGACTCAATTGCCAGCCCGACTTCCCGCACAAACTCGGCAGCGCCGTTGCCGCGTTGGCAGATGGCGCTCACGCATCTGGAGGTCCCATGTACGAAATCATCCGACGACTGACGGCGCGTCAACTCGCCTTCGAGCAATTGCCCCTACTGTTGGTGGCCCTTGGTATCGCCGAGGTGTTCTACAAGTTCCATAGTTTCATGCTCGAAACGGGGGCGTTCCTGCTCACTTGGCTGGTTCTCGGCGCGCTGCATGCGGCTGTGAAGTCGATGTTCCTCTCTTCAGGGCAGAACCAGCCATGAGCACGAAGGGCCGCAATCCAAAGCCGGCCGGCAAGACGGCATCCGGGGCCGCAGGCACGACCACTGGCACGACCGAACGCACGACCGCACGCAAGACACCTCGCAAGGCGGCCGCCACCGCCGCCGTGCCGGTCCGCAAGAAGGACACCACCAAGCTGCTCGGCCGCTTCGGTGTCGATTTCATCGCCCCGCGCGATCA
The DNA here is from genome assembly GCA_031368125.1 of Betaproteobacteria bacterium. Lineage (GTDB taxonomy): Bacteria > Pseudomonadota > Gammaproteobacteria > Burkholderiales > Burkholderiaceae_C > CAISIP01. The sequence goes on along the minus strand of JANLQZ010000857.1, from coordinate 400 downwards.
ACAGGTGGAGCACAGCCGTGTCGCCCCGCCGAGCGCCACCGCGCCTGCCCGCACCCGCGCCGGCGCGCCCGCGTTGGCAGGCGCCGGCGCCGCCCGGCCGGGGCCCGGCGCAGAGGCCGCCCCGCAAGAAAACCCGGCCCTGATGCGCCTGCAGGCGCTGGAGGCGCGCGACGTGCCGGCGACCCGAGGCGCCATGGCGCCGGTGGACACCACGCGCGCCAACTGGACCCCGATGGGGCCGCTGGCGGTGCCCAACGGCCAGACCTATGGTGGCGCCAGGGTGCTGATCAGCGGGCGTGTCACCGCGATCGCGCCGCACGCCACCGACGGCAACACGATCTTCATCGGAACCAGCCGGGGCGGCGTGTGGCGCACGCGCGATGGCGGCAACACCTGGGCC
>JANLQZ010000271.1:0-1689 GCA_031368125.1 Betaproteobacteria bacterium | reverse complement strand
TGCACGCCGGTCTCGGTGCGCAGCAGGCCAAAGGCGTATTCGCCCTCGAGCTTGATGGTGGCGCTCTTGATGCCCGCCACGTCGCCGGCCGACTCCTCCATGACTTCGGTCTTGAAGCCCTTGCGCTCGGCATAACGCAGGTACTGGCGCAGCAGCATGCTGGCCCAGTCGCATGCCTCGGTGCCGCCGGCGCCGGCCTGGATGTCCAGGAAGCAGTTCAGCGGGTCCGCGGGATTGTTGAACATGCGCCGGAACTCGAGCTTGCCGATCTCGCTGGCGAGTTTGGAGGTTTCGAGCTCGATGTGCATCAGGCTGTCGGTGTCGCCTTCGTCCTTGGCCATGACATACAACTCGGAGCTGTCCGACAGCTCGCTCGTGAGCCGTGTCAGGGACAACACCACGCCATCCAGGGAGTTCTTTTCGCGCCCCAGTTCCTGGGCGCGTTTCGGATCGTTCCAGACCGTCGGGTCTTCCAGCGAGGCGTTGACCGTCCTCAGACGCTCGGATTTGGCATCGAAGTCAAAGATACCCCCGTAAATCTTGGGTACGGGCGCTCAGGTCTGCGAGTTGTGTGCCGATCTGGTTGATGTGTTCTGCGTCCATTTGGAGTGTCCTGGTTGTTCGTGGGGGGGGCTGGCCGCCCATTTTACTGATCGCGTCACATGGCAACCGGGTCGTTGCCGGCCCGTGCTGAAACCCACGCTGCGCAGGTGGCGACCTCAGCGCAAGAATCCTTCGAGCAGGCGCGCGAGTTCTTCGGGCTGGTCGTGGTGCAGCATGTGGCCCGCATCCTGCACCACGGCAATGCGGCAGTCGGGCACGGCCTTGAGCCGCTCGTGGTAGTCGTCCAGCGTGAACTTGCCCTTCCACCAGCCGGTCAGGGACTCGTCACTGGCTTCCACCGCCAGCAGCGGCATCGTGATGCACTTGTATATCTCCAGCATCTCGTCGACGCGGATCAACTGCGCACTGACGATCTTGTGCGCCGGGTCGCCCAGGATTTCCCACTTGCCGCTGGCGTTCTCGCGCGCCCAGTGGCTGGCGAGCCACTGCGCCTTGTCCTGTCCGGCGCGGTCGCGCGCCAGCCGCGGGTTGGTCCTGGAAAGCCGCCGCGCTACGCCGGCCACCTCATCGTAGGCGCGCAGCGCCAGTTCGCCGCGTTGCAGCTTTTTTAGATCGTCCATCCATTTGGCGTAGCGTTTGGGGGCCTGGTCGGGCCGTGTCGCGGGTCCGCCGAAACCCTCCAGGTTGACGAGCCGGCGAATTCGTTCGGGTCGGATGCCGGCGTAATACATCACGACGTTGCCGCCCAGGCTGTGGCCGACGAGGTCCACCGGCCGGTCCGGTGCATAGTGGTCGATCAACAGGTCGAGGTCGGCCATGTAGTCGGGAAACCAGTAGTTGTCGACCGGTGCGCCGCTGGTGAGGCCGTAGCCGCGCCAATCCGGTGCAATCACCTGGCGCCCCTGCATGAAGGCGTCCGACAGGGCATCGACCACAAACTGGTACGACGCGGCGACGTCCATCCAGCCATGCACCAACACCAGGGGCGCCACGCCGGGCGCCGCCTGGCCCCATGCCCAGACGTGGTAATTGAGGTTGCGAATCGGGACGAACTCGCTGCGCGAGGCTCTTTTGACTTGGTACATTAACGGCATCATAAGGAGGCTTTCCTTGCCACGCAGTCAA